>NZ_JAAAUB010000006.1:0-124613 GCF_012911495.1 Tepidiphilus baoligensis | reverse complement strand
ACGACGTCGCGGATCAATGCAATCGTCCGGGACCTGACAAATAGCCGTTGAAACAGAAACAACCTTATCTTCATCTACAGCTAAAGGCGCCAGCGCTTCCTTCTTTGCATAATCGGAAATGGCCAGCATCAGGCTCGCTTTCTTCAACGATCCAATTTTTCGCTGATAATAAGCCTGATAGCGTGGATTCGGTTGAAGGTATTGTTCGGGGTTAAGAAGTGGAATAAGGTCATACAAGGTAACGCTTACTGGCGTTGTTTTATCAAAACGACCAATACTGGTTACCGCGTCGTCCACATAGCCTTCAAACAGGCTAGTAATATGGATTACGTCTGGATTCAAGCTGGCAATGAAGGCTTCGCGCAACAGTTCTGCAATTTCACGCCGCGTCTCATTACCTGACTCCACTTCTTTCACCGGGCCGGGCGCGTTCCAGACACGGATATTTTTCTGCGGCAGCAAATCGGCAAAAGCGGCACGGATAGGTTCAATCGTCTCAGGGAACATACCGTTCAGCGCCAGAAGCACCTCATGCTGCCCGCGATTGCGCACGACGGCCTGGGCGAATGCCATGGTATAGCGGCCGATACCACGAAAGCGGCTTTCTGTTTGCGCCCCCTGCATGTCGATGACGATGCGCATCAGGCGTGCTCCTTTTGTTTCTGCTCGATGGCGGTTTTGAGTTGGGCGTAGATCTGGCGGGCCCGTGGGGTCAGCGCCTCTGGGCCACAGAACTGACTTGAATCTGAGTAGTTATACGCTCTTTGGGGTATCCACAATCGGACCAGAAGCGCTTCCAGTCTTGGAAATAGTCGGACCAACTTGAGCGCGATTCGTTTTAATCGTGGGCGGGCAACAACAAAATGGATGAGAGTGCCTAAGAGTGATGTGACGAGGCGCTTTATTTTTTGTTTAGTCGCCTCACGGACTATCCTAGCAAGTCTGGCCAATTCCCGCAGCGGCCGGGTAATACGCCATGAACGGCTCTGATATACCGCATCAAGTTTTGATATTACTTCATGGGCGCGGGCTTCGGCCAGTGTCGCGCGGGCTTCGGCCTCATGGGCGCGGGCTTCGGCTTCATGGGCGCGGGCTTCGGCGTCATGGGCGCGGGCTTCGGCCAGTGTCGCACGGCCTTCGGCCTCGTTGGCGCGGGCTTCGGCCAGTGTCGCGCGGCCTTCGGCTTCATGGGCGCGGGCTTCGGCTTCATGGGCGCGGGCTTCGGCCTCATGGGCGCGGGCTTCGGCTTCATGGGCGCGGGCTTCGGCCAGTGTCGCACGGCCTTCGGCCTCGTTGGCGCGGGCTTCGGCCAGTGTCGCGCGGCCTTCGGCTTCATGGGCGCGGGCTTCGGCCTCTTGCTGGCGATAGAGTACGAACTCATCAAAAAAATTGGGCGGCGCTTTGAAGGCATCCAACAACTCGGGATGCTCTTCGGCCACATAAAACCGGTTGAGACCATCAAAATAGGCATAGAGATAACCAGCCTTCAATAATATAGGCTCCCAATCGCCATACGACTCTTCCTGCGTCATCGGTAGAGTGGCTTCCACGACGACGATCCAGGGCCTGTTTTTGCTCCAGTCGTTGCCACGCAGCGCCGCTGCTTCGAACCCTTCTACATCCACCTTGAGAAAGTGGACATCCTGACCGGCGGAAACATATTCTGCCCAGATTTTCGCCATGGTAGTGACCTGCACCGGCTGGCGCTCTACCTCCCAGCCTGCCTGCTGGTGCGTTTGGGCGATGGCGTCGTCGAGGGTGGACAGCCCGCTATTGCTGAGAAAGTTCATGCTCAGGGTCTCTTCCTGATCCCCGATGGCGAGCTGCAGGTTGATGTCATGCGGTCGGCGGCTCAGTAGCTGTTGATGAAACTCTGGATTGGGCTCAATATTAATGCCATGCCAGCCGCGCTCATAGAAGGCGCGTGTGACAGAGTCCACGTCGGGGGACCATGCGCCAACGTCAATATAGAAACCTTTCTCGATGTGCTTCAGCGCGCGCCAAAGCATCACGTCTTCAAAGTTCTGGGCGTATGAGATGAAAGTCACGGTGCTATTTTCTCGAATGTAATTTTGGGTTCATTCCACATGCAGCCGACAAATTGCGTTTTGTCGATATTGATGACGTTGAATAGCAAGGCCATGTCGCGCCATTCGTAGTTGGCAGTGAGATGCGTATCCCGGTCAACAAGCGCTGTCTGCACCGAATAACTGCCGACACCAAAATTGGCGGGAAAGGCGATCACAAACAAGTACTCATCCCCCGGCTGCGGGTTGTGTATCACCTGATTGGTGTGCCAGGTGTTGGTGCCGTACATGACCTGCCCCAAGCGATCCTTGATGCTGTAGCCGAGCACCAGGGTTTCGACGGGCTGATGGACCTTGACCTTGACACGCAGCTCAACCGGCTCGCCGACGCCCACGTATTCGGCCACCTCGCCTTTACTGTTATATAGAGCGATTTCCTCAACGCGGGCCTCGCCGGTACCGGATGTGGTCTGTGCCTTGCCGTTGTCGAGTTTTTTCACTTCGACGGTGCTGTTCTCTTTTTCGGCGATGAGGGCGTTATAGAAATCAAACACTTCTTCGGGGTCGCCATCTTTGATGACGTGGCCATGTTCGAGTAGGATGGCGCGGTCACAGAGGGATTGTATGGCGCTGCGGTCGTGGGAGACGATGAGCAAGGTGGTCCCCTGCTCGCGGAACGCGCGTATCCGGTCGAAGCTTTTATGCTGGAAGTAGACATCGCCTACGGATAACGCCTCATCGACGATGAGTATCTCGGGACGCCAGGCGGTAGCCACGGCAAAGGCTACACGCATCTGCATGCCGCTGGAGTAGATGCGCATCGGCTCGTCGAAGTAGTCGCCGATTTCGGCGAAGGCTTCGATCTGTGGCATGGCAACCTCGATCTGTTCGCGGGAAAACCCCATCAAACCGGCGGCATGGCGCACATTCTGGCGGCCAGTCAGCTCCGGATTGAAGCCCATGCCCAGTTCGAGAATGGCGGCGATGCGGCCGTTGACCTGGATGCGCCCTTCGGTAGGCTGGAGGGTGCCAGTGATGATCTTGAGCAGGGTGCTCTTGCCGGCACCGTTCTGGCCGATGATGCCGATGGCCTCGCCGGGCCGGATGTCAAAACTAATATGGCGAAGTACCCAAACCTCCTCGGCGGGCTTTACTGGGAGACCGAACCAGCGGGCGAAGCGGTGCCACTCGCTGCGATAGGCGCGGAAGGCCTTACCGACCTGTTGCACGCTGAGTACGGTCATAGAGCGTCCACCATCTCTTCGGCTGCCCGACGGAAGAGAAAAAAGGCCACCAGCAACAGGACGAGGGCCACAGCCGCGACGGGGATCAGCCTTTGCAAGTCCGGCGTGGCATCATAGACCAGCACCTGGTGGTAGGCGTCGACCAGCGGGTAGACAGGGTTGAGCGCAAACCAGTGGCGATACTGTTCCGGTATTATGCTTACAGGATAGACGATGGGGGTTAACCAGAACCACACTTGTAACACGATAGGCACCACCTGACCGATGTCGCGCAGAAAGACATTCATCACCCCCAAGGTGAGCCCAACACCCACGGCAAAGGCGGTTACGATCAGTGTCAGGGGGAGCAGCCAGAGTATGGCAAGGCCTATGTGGGACCCTAGCAGCAAGAAGATGCCGAGCATGGCCAGAAGCAGCAGCAGATTGTTGAGCAGGCTGGAACCGACCACAATGGCGGGTAGGGTGATGCGGGGAAAGCTCAGTTTCTTCATCAGGTTGCCCTGTTCGATGAAGAGGGTGAGGCAGCGGCCGATGATCTCGCTGAACAGAGTCCAGGCGAGCTGTCCGGCCATGAGGTAGATGGCGTAGGCGTACCGGCTATCGATGCCGGGCAGTTTGGCTGCGAGGACATTGGAAAGGATCAGGGCGTAGATGGCGACCTGGGCCAGCGGGTTGATGAGCATCCATAACCCACCAAGTTTGCTGCGCGCAAAGCGGCTGACGAACTCGTTGCGGATGGAACTCAAAATAAAATAGCGGTAGCACCATACGCTTTGTAGTATGCCTGGCATGATCTCACTGCACTCTTAGTTGTTGGGTAGAGGAGGTACCTATACGCGGCCGTAGCCGCTCGGCACTTCGATCATGGCCAGCTCCAGTACGCCCGGGTTTTCCAGACGACGTTTATGACCTTCGGGAATGCAGGTTGATTCATTGGTATTGACGAACATTTCCTGTTCACCATTGACTATCTTGGCCATACCGGAGGCCCGTTCTTCTGGCTGTCGAACCAGCTCTCACTGGGCAGTTGTCCCGGCCGTTCCCTTTCCGCTCATGGAGCATTATGCCATAACTCGGCGAGCTTGCCCTGGAACGCCCGGCTGGCGTATTGGCTGACCTGATCCGAGTGGTGCAGCACAACCCCTGGCTCGAACGGGTGCTCGATGCGACGCGCCTTGAAGGCGTCTTCGAGGCGTAGAAGACTGTCGGCATCAAGACATCGACATCAAGCTGACTGAACATGCGGGCGGTCCTCACATGCACCGAGGCGCTGCGCCCGTCCACCTAGCCCCTGGGCTCGTCGACCCTCGGCCCGCGCTTGTTGCCCGTGACCCCCTTACCCCCGCCCATAGACGTCGTCGAAGCGCACGATGTCGTCCTCCCCGAGGTACTCCCCGCACTGCACCTCGATCATCACCAGATCGAGCACACCGGGGTTTTCCAAGCGGTGCTTGCATCCAGCGGGAATGTAGGTGGATTCGTTGGGGCGCACGTAGCACGTCCGCTCCCCATTGACGATCTTCGCCATGCCGCGCACCACGATCCAGTGCTCGCTGCGGTGATGGTGCATCTGCAGCGACAGCGACGCCCCTGGCTTCACCTCGATGCGCTTGATCTTGAAGCCCGGCCCTTCTTCCAGCACCGTATAGCTGCCCCAGGGACGCACCACCGTGCGATGCAGCTTGTAGGTCTCGTGATCGCGCTCCTTGAGCTGGGCGACGACCTTTTTGACGTCCTGCGCCTTGTCACGGTGCGTCACGAGCAGCGCATCGGGCGTGTCGACGATCACCAGCCCCTCCACGCCGAGCGCAGCCACCAGCCGATCCTCGCTGTGGACGTAGGTGTCGCGGCTGTCGAGAAAGATCGCCTGCCCTTTCGCCCGGTTGCCTGCGGCATCGGCGGGAACGAGCGCGCTCAAGGCGCACCACGAGCCGATGTCGCTCCAGCCGAACTCAGCCGGGACGACCGCCACGGCATCGGAGCGTTCCATCAGGGCATAGTCGATGGAGATTTCAGGGATGCCGGCAAAGCGTTCGGCATCGAGCTCGATCATGGAGGTTTGCGGGGTCATGCGCCCGCGGGTGTTTTCCCAGCAAAGCGCCGCCGCCTCGGCCACCTCCGGCGCATGGCGCGCCATCTGCTCGAGCAGAAAGCCGGCCTGGAAGCAGAACATGCCGGCGTTCCAGTAAAAATTTCCCGCGGCAAGATATGCTTCGGCGCGCTCGAGGGAGGGCTTCTCGACGAAGCGCACTACCGTCCGCCCCGGGCCCAGCGCCTCGCTGGCTTCGATGTAGCCATAGCCGGTTTCCGGCCGATCGGGAACGATGCCAAAGGTGACGAGCCGCCGCTGCCGGGCAAGCTCGGCCGCGTGCGCGACAGCGCGGCGAAACGCCGCTTCGTCTTGGATGAGATGATCGGCCGGCAGAATGAGCAGCAAGGCTTCAGGGCCGTAACGCTCGGCCACGGCGTGCGCGGCCAGCGCCACCGCCGCGGCCGTGTTGCGCCCAACGGGCTCCAAGAGATACGTGCCGCGATAGCGGCCCTCGAGCCCCGCGCGCGCGAATTCATCCTTGCTGAGAAAATAATGGTCGCGGTTGGTGACGGTGAGGATTTCCCTTGGCGCCTCTTCTACGGCATCGAGGATGGAGGCCGCACGGCGATAGGTCTTGTGCAGCAGGGTCTCGCCATCGGCAAGCTCGATGAAGGGCTTGGGGTGCCCCTCGCGCGAGACAGGCCAAAGGCGCGTGCCGGCGCCGCCAGAAAGAATGATAGGAATCAACATGATGATCTCATAATGCGAGAATAAAGACATTTTGGTCAATCGGAACGCTACATTATATCGAACGTAAACGATCCGCGATGCAGAGGATCTGACACGAAGTATACCTCATCCTCATCGGTCCAGTTGGTTATAATCCCCAGCTTTCGTCCCCCGATTCCATTGGTGCCATGACCCTGGACAAGAGCTTCGAACCCAAGGCGATCGAATCGCGCTGGTATCCCTACTGGGAGGAACACGGCTACTTCCGCGCTGGTTTCGACCCGGCCAGAAAGAATCCCTACTGCATCCTGATGCCGCCGCCCAACGTCACCGGGACCCTGCACATGGGGCACGGCTTCAACCAGACGATCATGGATATGCTGGTGCGCTGGCGGCGCATGAGCGGGGACAACGTGCTGCTGCAGCCGGGCACTGACCATGCCGGCATCGCCACCCAGATCGTGGTCGAGCGTCAGCTCGAGCGCGAGGGGCTCACGCGCTACGACCTGGGACGGGAGAAATTCCTCGAGCGCGTGTGGCAGTGGAAGGAATACTCCGGCGGCACCATTACGCGCCAGATGCGGCGTCTGGGCACTTCAGCCGACTGGACGCGCGAGCGCTTCACCATGGACGAGGGGATGTCGCGCGTGGTGCGCGAAGTCTTCGTCCGTCTCTACCGCGAGGGGCTCATCTACCGCGGCAAGCGTCTGGTCAACTGGGATCCGAAGCTGCACACGGCGGTCTCCGATCTGGAAGTTTCGGCGGAAGAGGAAGAGGGATTTCTCTGGTCCCTCCTCTATCCCTTTGCCGACGGGCCCATCGACGGGCAACGAGGTGTGGTGGTGGCCACTACGCGCCCGGAGACGCTCTTTGGCGACGTGGCGGTGATGGTGCATCCGGAAGATCCCCGCTATCAGGGGCTCATCGGCAAGGAGGTGATCCTGCCGCTGGTGGGCCGGCGCATTCCCCTCATCGCCGATGCGGCCGTGGATCCGAGCTTCGGCACCGGCTGCGTGAAGGTGACGCCGGCGCACGACGCCAACGACTACGCCGTAGCCCAGCGCCACGGGCTGCCGCTGATCAACATCTTCCGGCTTGATGCCCATCTGAACGACCAGGTGCCCGAGCCCTACCGCGGGCTCGACCGGTTCGTGGCCCGGGAAAAGGCCGTGACCGAGCTGCAGGCGCAGGGGCTTTTGGTCGAGGTGAAGCCGCACAAGATGATGGTGCCGCGCGGCGAGCGCACGGGGGTGGTGCTCGAACCCCTGCTCACCGACCAGTGGTTCGTGGCCACCACCAAGCCCGGAGCGGACGGTAAGTCGCTCGCGCAGAAGGCGCTGGAGGTGGTCGAGGACGGCAGCATCCGTTTCTTTCCCGAGAACTGGGTGAACACGTATCGCCAGTGGCTGGCCAATATCCAGGATTGGTGCATTTCGCGCCAGCTGTGGTGGGGGCATCAGATCCCGGCCTGGTATGCCGACGAAGACTCGGCCGAGAATCGCCGCTTTTGGGTGGCGCACGACGAGGCGCAGGCCCGCGCGCTCGCCGCGGCCGAGGGCTACACGGGGCCGCTCACGCGCGACGCGGACGTGCTCGACACGTGGTTTTCCTCGGCGCTGTGGCCTTTCTCCACCCTCGACTGGACGCCAGAGTATCCGGCCAAGTCCAACCCGGCGCTCGATCTCTATCTGCCTTCTTCGGTGCTGGTCACGGGGTTTGACATCATTTTCTTCTGGGTGGCGCGCATGGTGATGATGACCACCCACGTCACCGGCAAGATTCCGTTCAAGCACGTCTATGTCCACGGCCTCATCCGCGATGCCGAGGGGCAGAAGATGTCGAAGTCCAAGGGCAACGTGCTCGACCCGATCGACCTCATCGACGGCATCGATCTGGAATCGCTCATCCAGAAGCGCACGACCGGCCTGATGAATCCGAAACAGGCCGCGGCGATCGCCGAGCGCACGCGCAGGGAATTCCCCGACGGCATCCCGGCGTTCGGAGCGGATGCCTTGCGCTTCACCTTCGCCTCGCTCGCAAGCCCCGGGCGCGACATCAAGTTCGATCTCGGCCGCTGCGAGGGCTACCGCAATTTCTGCAACAAGCTGTGGAATGCGACGCGTTTCGTGCTGATGAACGTGGGCGAGAATCTGCCGGAGACGCCCGCCGCGCCCGAGGCGCTGGGCTTTGCCGAACGCTGGATCGTCTCCCGCCTGCAGCGGGTGGAAGCGGAAGCGCAGCGCCACCTCACCGACTACCGCTTCGACCTCTACGCCAAGGCGCTCTACGAATTCGTCTGGGACGAATACTGCGACTGGTACCTGGAACTTGCCAAGGTGCGTCTTGCGCAAGGAGACGAGGCGGTGCGCCACGCCACGCGCCGCACGCTCATCGACGTGCTCGAAGCCGTGCTGCGGCTGCTGCACCCGGTGATTCCTTTCATCACCGAGGAGCTCTGGCAGCACGTAGCCCCCGTGGCCGGGCGCAAGGTGAGCGACTCGATCATGGTGGCGCCCTACCCCGTCGCCGAGCCCGGGCGGCTCGACGAAGCGGCCGAGCGCGAGATGGCGCTCTTCCAGGCAATCACGCGGGCGGTGCGGGGCTTGCGCGCCGAGATGAAGCTCAACCCGGGCGAGCGCGTGCCGCTCGCGGTGGCGCTGGGCGAGGCGGCCGACGAGGCGCTCGCGGCGACGATCGCCGGGTTCGTTCCCTACCTGCAGGCGCTCGCACGGCTCACGGAAGTGCGCACGCTGGCGCGCCTACCCGAAGATGCGCTCGCGCCGGTAGCGGCAGTGGAGACGCTGCAGCTCATGCTCGACGTGCCCATCGACGCCGCCAAGGAGCGCGAGCGGCTTGCCAAGGAGATCGAGCGCCTGCGCGCCGAGATCGCCAAGGCGAAGAAGAAACTGGAAAACCCCAGCTTCGTGGAACGCGCGCCGGCCGAAGTGGTGGCCCAGGAGCGCGAGCGCATCGAGCGCTTCAGCGCCACGCTCGCGCAGCTCGAACCGCAGCTCGCGCGCATCGAGCGGCATTTGGCGGGGGGGTGAGACAGAGGCGCTCGCAGCTCAGACGGACTCGGAATACTCCCGCGCCAGGTGTTCATAGCGCGGGATCGCAGCCAGTTCCTGGGCGAGCGCCTCACGCCGCTGCACGGCGTCGTAGTGCGCCTGCAAGGCGAGCCAGCTTTCGGCATCGACCCCAAAGAAAGCGGCCAGGCGCAGCGCCGTATCCGCGCTGATGGCCCGCCGCCCCTGGATGATCTCGTTAATGCGCCGACGGGGCACGCCAATCGCTCGCGCCAAAGCGTACTGGCTGATGCCCAGTGGCTTGAGCCAGTCTTCTAGCAGGATCGTGCCAGGGTGGACCAGAGGAACTTCACGGCTCATCGGCATGGCTTTCTCAGTGGTAATCAACTATTTCGACTTCCCAGGCGTCGCGCCCGTCCCAGACGAAGCACACGCGCCACTGGACATTGATGCGGATGCTGTACTGACCCTCGCGATCCCCCGTGAGTAATTCTAGTCGGTTCCCCGGTGGAACACGGAGAAATTCCAATGATGTGGCCGCGTGCAGCTGCTGCAGCTTGCGCATGGCCACTGCCTCGAATGCCACGAACCGCGCAATGCGCTTGCCCTGAAAAAAGGCTTCGGTGTCGCGGCAACGAAACGATCGGATCATGATTCAATCGTAACGCCAAAGGTTACGAACGTCAACGATGAGAAAGGTTTTGGCTGACGTGCTGGATGTCGATTCCCACCACCGTTCCATCCCTAGCGCCGCACCAACACGAATTCGTATTCCCCCTCCCCGACTTCGTGCGCCACTTCCAGCACGTTGCCGCTCTGACGGGCGAAGGCGGAGAAGTCTTTCATCGAGCCGGGATCGGTGGTCAGCACCCGAAGGCGTTGCCCCGAGTGCAGCGTGGCGAGTGCTTTTTTCGTGCGCAGGATGGGCAGTGGGCAGCGCAACCCGCGCGCGTCGAGTTCGAGATCGGCGTCTACGACCACGATGTCCTCCGGAATTTGACGCGATTTGCTCACGTCGGTTAGAATAGCACTTCTTCTTTGGAGATGTGGCCGAGAGGTCGAAGGCACTCCCCTGCTAAGGGAGCATACCGGCAAAACCGGTATCGAGGGTTCGAATCCCTCCATCTCCGCCAACATCCAAGCCCCTTCTCCCGCAGCATCGAGGCGGCCGTGATGAAATATTGTTCCCTTTGCGGCCATCCTTTGCGGGTAGCCGTCCCCCCAGGCGACAATCGACCACGGCACGTATGCGGTCACTGTGGCGAGGTGCACTATCAGAACCCCAAAGTCGTGGTGGGCGCCATCGCTCGCTGGGAAGATCGCGTCCTGCTGTGCCGCCGGGCGATCGAGCCGCGCTTGGGTTGGTGGACCCTGCCGGCCGGTTTCATGGAAAACGGTGAATCCACCATGGAAGCGGCCATGCGCGAGACTTGGGAAGAGGCCGGGGCGCTCATCGAGGTGGAAGACCTACACGCGCTCATCGACGTGCCGCCCATCCAGCAAGTGCACCTCTTCTACCGTGCGCGTCTGCTTCGGCTCGACATCGCGCCGGGCGAGGAAAGCCTGGAAACCCGGTTGTTCCGTCTAGACGACATCCCTTGGGACGAACTGGCTTTCGAAACGGTGCGCCTGGCGCTGCGCCACGAGGTGGATGCGCCCGGCGGGGGAATCCTGGTAACTTCGCTGGGGTCGAAAGGCTCGTCGGATCAGCGCCAGAGGCGCACTTCCCCCACGGCGTAGCGCTGCGCGAGCGGTCGCGTGGAATGCACCCCTTCTTCGTAGCTCAGGATTTCGAATCCCGTGGCACCGCGGCGCGTGACGATTTCTTGGGCAGCGCGGCGAAACACGGTATAGGCTTCGCCTTGTCCACCCGTGGTGAGCGTGCGCATGTTCATGCGGATGCGGGCCACCTTGGCCTCGGGCGATTCGAGCACCTGGATGCGCCAGTTGGGTTCGAAGGGGTCGTAGAGCGCATACGCGATGAGCGCTGCACCCCCGAGCTGACGCAGCAAGGCGGCGTGGGAGACGGAGGTGACCGAGGAGGCTGCACCGGCACCTCCGCCCGCCGCTGCATCTCCCCCGGCTGCGGTGACTCCGCCGTCGATGTTGAGCGACGATTCCGACAGGATGAGGGCGCTCCCCGCGGCCCCGGCGAGCGGCGCGTCGTATTTGCCCCAGTCCACACTCGAACCGGCGCAGCCGGTGAGGGTGAGCGCGAGCAGCGCGGTGAGCGGAATCGAGCGGCCGAGGGTGCGCATCGTGCTCTCTCAGAGGTATTGGAAGAGCGAGAGATTGGCCACGCGTACGAAGGACTGCTGCGCCGCCTGCAGGACGAGCTGCTGCTGGGCGAGCCGGCTCAGGGCTTCGTTGTAGTCCAGATCCTCGATGCGCGAGCGGGCAGTGGCGTAGTGCAGATCGAGCGTCTGCCCGGCATAATCGAGCGAATCGAGCTCGGCGCGCTGCGAGCCGACCTTGGATTGATATACGGCGATGCGTTCCATGAAAGCGTCGACCATGTCGAGGCCATAACTGGTGGGATCCGGAACGTTCGTCTCAGGATCCACGTATTCCGGCGGTAGCGTCGTCGTGTCCGGGTTGTCGATCGCGTCGATCGCGGTCTTCAGCTGGTTAAAGAACTGCGCCGGAGGATAGGTCGCGGGATCGCTCTGATCCGCCTCGAACAGCCCTCCTCCGCCAAAGGCCGAACCGGGGATGCCGATGTCCATCTGCCGCTCGGGGCCGACTTGCATCTGCCGGGTGCCGGCATCGCCCTGGTAATAATAGAGATCGGGCGTGTCTGGGTCGCCATCGTGGTCGCCGAAAACGATCGGCGGCGTATCGTTCTTGTAGCCGGCGAACAGGTATTCACCCTGTCCGTCCTTGCTGTTGGCGAGCGCGACGAGGTTGTCGAGCTGGCTGCGCAGGTCGGAAGCGATCGCCGCCTTGTCCTGGGCGCTGAGCCCGCCGTTGCCTGCCTGGATGAATTTCTGCCGCATGTATTGCAGCGTGTCGTTCATGGTGGAGAGTCGCGCGTCGGTGAGCGCGAGCTGATCCTTGGCGTAGCCGATGTTGGCGAGGAACTGCTTGTTCACGCCTTGGGATTGCTGCAGCTCGAGGCTGCGCGCAGCGCGCACGGGGTCGTCCGAGGGGCGAAGCATCTTGCGCCCCGTGGCAACCTGCAACTGGGTTTGCGCGAGCTGCGTCTGGTTGTTCTGCAGGGCCGCGATGTTGCGCTCGAAGATCTGGGAAGTGGAGATGCGCATGGTCGTTCTCCCGGTCAGCTGGCGATGGCGAGCACGGAATCGAAGAGCCTCTGTGACATCTGCATCACCTTGCTCGCGGCCAGATAGGCTTGCTGGAAGCGTATCAGATTGGCGGCCTCTTCATCCAGATTGACCCCGGCGAGACTGTCTCGCTGCGCCCGGATTTGCTCGTGCAGCGCCTGGGAAGCGGTGGCGCCATTGATCACCTCGCTCGCCTTGGCGCCGACCGCAGACACGGTGCGTGCGTAGACGCTTTGCAAGGTTGCGGTGGGCTGGCCGGAGGCGTTAGCGTAGAGAAATTTGTCGGTCTGGATGGCGGCGAGCGCCAACGCGTTGCGATTGTCGGCCGGACCACTTCCAGGAGCGAGCGTACCGGTCGGGTCTTCTTCCGCAGCGGCGATCTGACGGGGATCGGTGATCGCCACGCCGATCTTGGAGGCGGCGTTACGGTACGGCGAGATGACGGCGGTCTCGCCGGTTTGCAGGGTCACTCCGGAGAAGTCGAGACCGTCGATCACGGAGTTTGCCGAAACATCGAAGACCTTGCCGTCGCTCTGCCGCGTCACGGTGAGCGTGCCATTGGTGTTGCTCAGAATGTAGGTATCTGGGCGAAGCGCCCCAAGATCGACCGAAGAGGCAAACGGGACGGTAACGGTGCTGCCGGCCGAACCGGTGGTCTCCACGGGCTGGGAAAGGTCGATTCCGGAAAAATAGGCGCTCCCGGTCGATCCATCCAATCCATAGCCCGACGCATGCACTTCGTTGAATTTCACTGCGAGAGCGAGCGCAAGAAAACCGAGCTGGTCTTGCACTGGCTCGAGCGTGTCGCGCCTGAAAGCGAGCATGGCGCCCAGTTCGCCTCCGGTGATGAGTTGCTCGGGGAGGATTTGAGCCGCTCCGGTGCCGATCTGGTATGTGACCTGGGTGCGCATGGGCTGCGCGGGATCGGGCCGGGTGGCGAGCGTGGCGCTCTCCATTCCCTGCACCAGCGCCTGCCCGTTGCCGATGAACACGTTCATGATGCCGCGATCATCGACCACCGCATGGACGTTGACGAGCTTGGAGAGTTCGGCGAGCGCCTGGTCGCGCTGATCGAGCAGATCGTTGGGCGCGGCGCCGTTGCCCACGCCGAGCGCCCGCGTGATTTCCTGGTTGAGCCGGGCGATTTGTTGCCCGTACTGGGTGATCTGCTGGGTGGCGAGCGAGACGTTCTGTTGCAACGCAGCGTCGATCTCTTCGATCCTGTCCGAGAGCAGGTGGAAACGATTGACCAGGGCCTCGCTTTGCGAGAGCATCGTCTGCCGCGCGGGGATGCTGGAGGGGTTGTTCGCTACTTCGTTCACGGAGTCGAAGAACTGCGCCATGGCCGAGGAAACCCCCAGATCCGGGTCGGCGATGAGATCGTCGATCGGTGCGATGAGGTCGCGATAGCTCTGGTAGTAGCTCGCCTGGCTCTGCGATTGCAGCAGTTGCCGATGCAGGAACTGGTCGTAGCTGCGCTGCACGTCCACGACGCGCGCGCCCTGCCCTACGTAGCCGTAGCCCATGTACTGCGACGGCTGGGTGGTCTGCACCGTACTCTGGCGGCTGTAGCCGGGCGTGTCGGCATTGGCGATGTTGTGGCTGGCGACGGTGAGCTTGGCCTGCGCGGCCATCAGCCCGGTCAATCCGATGTTGAGAAAATCGGCCATGGTTTGCTCCCGGCGCGAGGAAGATGTCGCCAGTAAACTAGCAATTTATGTGCCATGCTTTCGAGATCAACCGGGCAAGGCCGCGCGGAAGCGTTGGTCCTGCAGGATGGAGACGATCTTGTCGGCATAGCGGGGATCGGTGGCGTAGCCTCCGCGCACCAGCGCCGCGGCGAAGTCTCTTGGGGTGCGGCTGCCGGGAACGTAGGCATAGCGCTCGTTGTCCTGAATGAGGCGCACGTAATCGTCGAAGGCGGCGGCGTAGGACGAATAGACGCGGAATTTCGCGTTTTCGGTCACCGCCCGGCCGTTGTCGTATTCAGTAACCGGCAGGGTCACGGTCGGCCCGCGCCAGCTGCTGCCCGCTTTGATGTTGAAGAGATTGTGGCTGGAGCGACCATCCGGGGTGCGGATGACGGCGCTCCCCCACCCCGTCTCGAGGGCCGCCTGGGCGACGAGGAATTCCGGCGGTATGCCCAGTTGGGCCGCGGCTCGCCGGGCCTGTGGCAAGGTCTCCTGCACGAAGCGACGGATCTTCTCCGGCACCGACGTCTCGTTCGTCTCGGCGCGACGCACCGCCGAGGCAGTCTCGGCCAAGGCGGGGAAAAGGGGAGTGGGGTCGTCTTGCGTCAAGGGCACGAGCGGCACGGCCTCGTCCCCGGCCTTGCCCGAGGCACCGCCCAGGGCGGCAAAAAAGCCCTTTTCTTCCAGCGCAGCGGCTTCCTCCGTTGCCACTCCTTGCCGGTTGCCGGCAGGATTTGCCGGGCGGCGCAGCACGTTGGCGAGTGAAAAACCTCCGCTCGGGGGGAGTTCGCCCTGCTCACCGACGCCCGCGGCGGACGCCGCGGCTTCGTTCTGATTCCCGAGACGCTGTTGCAATTGCCGCGCGAGCATCTCGCCGAGCCCGATGCCGCGGCCCATGGCGAGATTCTGGGCGAGCTGCTGGTCACTCATGTCCTGAAAGGTCCGCTCGCCATCGCTCGAGGTGAAGGCGTTGGCGGGCACGGTGGCACGCATGGCCTTGAGCATCTGCTGCAGCATCACCGCCTCGAACTGTTTGGCGGCGGCGCGCAACGCTTCGGGCGAGTCGCCCTGACGCGCCAGATTCTGCAGCGAGCGCAGGGAACGCGGATCGAAAGCGGGAACGCTCGGCACGCTCATCTTCCTTTCTCCCTATCAGATCACTTCGAGATCGGCCCGCAGGGCGCCCGAAGACTTGAGCGCCTGCAAGATGCTGATGAGATCCATGGGGGTGGCGCCGAGCGCATTCAGCGCCTTGACCACGTCGGCCAGATTCGCGCCGCCCTTGACGTCTTGGATCACGGCGACGGGCTGCTCGATCTCCACCCGCCCCTGCTGGGCCGCCACCGCGGCTCCACCGGCAAACGGCGTGTCCGGTTGGCTCACCGCCAGATCCTGTCCGATGGTGACCTTGAGGCTGCCGTGCGCCACCGCCACGTGCTGCAGCGTCACCGCCTGATTCATCACCACGGAACCGGTGCGGGAGTTGACCACCACCTTGGCGCGTTGTACGTCTGGCTCTACGGTGAGGTTCTGCAGGCGGGCGAGAAACGCGATACGCGCGTTGGGGTCGGGCGGAGAGCGAACGGCGATGGTACGGCCGTCGAGCGCCTGGGCAGTGCCGAAGCCGAAAGCGGTCTCGATCGCCCGCACGATCTTTGCGGCCGTGCCAAAATCCATTTCTTCCAGCTCGAGCTGGATGATCTCGGATTGGGCGAAATTGTTCCCGACTTCCCGCTCCACCGTCGCGCCCGCCGGAATACGCCCGGCCGAGAGATGGTTGATCTGCTGCGCCGCGCCCCCGGATCGTGCGCCGGCCCCACCGACGACGACGTTGCCCTGAGCGATGGCGTAGATCTGCCCGTCGGCCCCCTTGAGCGGCGTCATCACCAAGGTGCCGCCCTTGAGGCTCTTGGCGTTGCCCAGCGACGAAACGGTCACGTCGATGCGCTGGCCTGCGCGAGCAAAAGGCGGCAGTTCGGCCGTGACCATGACGGCAGCCACGTTCTTGAGCTGCATGTTGCCTGGCGGCAGGTTCACGCCCAGGCTGCGCAGCATGTTGACCACGCTCTGCACGGTGAACGGCGTTTGCGTGGTCTGGTCGCCGCTGCCATCGAGCCCCACCACCAAGCCATAGCCGACGAGCTGGTTGTCGCGCACCCCCCCGATCGTGGCGAGATCCTTGATGCGCTCTCCGGCAGCCCATGCCGCACCGAGCCCGACGAAGCCCAAGATGCAGACGAGCGCCACGGCGAGGAGCGTTCGCCCGGGGAGTAATTCGCGCACGCGTAAAGTCCCATTCATGACCAGTTCCTCAGAACGGCAGGAAGTTGAGGAAGAAGCGCTGCAGCCAGCCCATGCGCTGCGCCTCGTCGATGTAGCCGCTGCCGACGTATTCGATGCGCGCATCGGCCACCGCGGTGGATTCGACCGAGTTCCTGCCGCTGATGGTCACCGGATCGACCACGCCGGAGAAACGGATGTACTCCCGCCCCTGATTGATGGCCAGCTGCTTTTCGCCGGAGACGAGGAGATTGCCGTTGGGGTAGACGTCGATCACGGTGACGGTGATCGTGCCCTGAAACCTGTTGTCGGCCGAGGCGCCGCCCTTGGCTTCGAGGCTTTGATCGGACCCGGCGTTCAGACTCAGCCCGGCCAGACCCGACAAGGGAAGACGCGTCATTCCGCTGATACCGGCTTCCGAATTGGTGTTCCGGCTGGCATTGGCCCCGGTGTTCTTCCTTGCCGAGGTATTCTCGACGAGGTTGATGGTGAGCGTGTCGCCCACGTAGCGCGGCTTGCGATCCTCGAAGAGCGGGCGCACGGCGCTTGCCTGATAGATGGCGCCGTTGTTGGGCGGCGCGGACTGAGGCGCCGGACGGGCCGTCATCGGTTGATGCACGATGGCAGGCGGCGTGGTGTCGAGCGCCGCACAGCCCGACAGCACGAGCACTCCGAGCAGCAGCCATGGGTTGGCGCGCTCGAACGGGGCACGCAAGGTCGCGGTTCGCCGTCGTCTCATGGCCATTCCCCCTTACAGCTGGGTCAGACGCCCCAGCATCTGATCCGAGGTCTGCACGGCCTTGGAATTGAGCTCGTAGGCGCGCTGGGTGATGATCATGCTCACCAGTTCCTCGGCCACGTTCACGTTCGAGTTTTCCACGTAGCCCTGGTTGAGCACGCCGGCGCCGTTGTTGCCAGGAATGTTCACCGCCGGCGGGCCGCTCGACTGCGTCTCGGCGAAGAGGTTCTCGCCCAGCGCCTGCAGGCCGCCTTCATTGACGAAGGTGACGAGCTGGATCTGTCCCACCTGTACCGGCGCGACCGCCCCCGGCTGCAGCACGCTCACCACGCCGTCCTTGCCGATGGTCACGGAGAGGGCGTCCGGGGGAATGTTGATCGCATCGGCCAGCGGATAGCCAGAGGCGGTGACCACGTTCCCCTGGTTGTCGAGCTGAAAGGATCCGTCCCGCGTGTAAGCGAGGGTGCCGTCGGGCATTTCGATCTGCAAGAAGCCTCGCCCCTGGATGCCGACGTCGAGCGGGTTGCCCGTCTGTTGCAGCGTTCCCTGAGTGAAGATGCGCGCCGTGGCCACGGGGCGCACGCCGGTGCCCATCTGCAGGCCGCTGCCGATCTGGTTCTGCTGCGTCTGCTGCGCGCCCGGTTGACGCAGCGTCTGATAGAGCAGATCCTCGAACACGGCACGCTGGCGCTTGAAACCGTTGGTCGACACGTTGGCGAGGTTGTTCGAGATGACGTCGAGCTGGGTCTGCTGTGCGTCGAGTCCCGTGCGGGCGATCCAGAGCGAACGGATCATGATCGTTCTCCTATGGGCGCCGCCACGTTCGAGGGAAACGGAGCGGCGCGGTTGCTACGTTGCATGATTTCATCTTACGTCCGCCGCCTCGCTGCCCGTCGCTGGAAAACCGGCGTTTTGCCGCCTCATTTCCGCCGGCTGCTCCCTCAGCGCGCCGGCGAGAGGATGGCCGAGGCCCGGGCGTCGTTCTCCTGGGCGGTGGTGATCGCCTTGGTGTTCATTTCGAACTGGCGCGAGAGCGCGATCATGCGTACCATCTGATCGACGAGCGACACGTTCGATTTCTCCACGTAGCCGGCTTTCACCGCCACGTTGGGATCGGGAGGCGATCCTCCTCCGCCCTGCAGGCGGAAGAGTCCGTCGTCTCCGCGCTGCAGGTTCTCCACCGGGGGATTGACCAGCTTGAGCCGCCCCACGACTTCCACGACCTGCGTGTCGGCCGGGTCCATGGCCGAGATCGTTCCGTCCTGGCCCACGAGAAATTCCCGATCCGGCGGCAGCGCGATCGGCTGATCATTCTCGCCGAGCACCGGCTGGCCGCCGGGCAACTGCAGGATGCCGTTGGGGCTCAATTGGAAATTGCCGGCGCGCGTGTAGGCTTCGCCGCCGTCGGGCGTCTGCACGGCGAACCAGCCAGGGCCTGCGATCGCCACGTCGAGCGGCCGCCCGGTGTAATCGAGCGGGCCGGATTCGAAGTTGGTCGCCACGGTGGCATCCACCGTGAAGGCGCGCGAGGGCAGCGCCTCGGTCTGCACCTCGACCGCGCGCAGCCGGTGCATCGCTTCCTTGAAGCCAGCGGTATCCACGTTGGCGAGGTTGTTCGCCACCGCGCCCTGCTGCTCGAGGGTGTATTTCGCGCCGGTCATGGCGATGTAGAGCATGCGATCCATCGCGGTCCTCCTTCAGTGCCTACGTCAGCGCAGGTTGATGACGGTCTGCAGGATCTGGTCCTGCGTCTTGATCGACTGGGCGTTCGCCTGATAAGCGCGCTGCTGCACGATCATGTTGACCAGCTCGGCGGTGAGATCGACGTTGGAGGCTTCGACCGCACCGCCGCTGATGAAGCCACGCGTGCCCGCGCCGGGCGTTCCCGCCACACCCGGCCCCGATTCGAGCGAGGCAATCCACAGGTTGTCGCCCATCGACACCAAGCCATTCGGATTGCGGAAGGCAGCGATCGCCACCGTCCCCACCGTGATCACGTTACCGTTGGTATACCGCGCCTGGATCTGACCGGTAGGCATCACCGATACACCCGCCAGCTCCCCAGCGGGAACGCCATCCTGGCTGATGGTATTCACGGAAGATGCGAGGGCGAATTGGGTCGCTGTTAAATTGATATCAATCGTGCCATCGCTTGTTGCTCCCACAGGTCCACCAATCGTTGCACCGTTGGCCAATGTAATGCCGCCAAAAGACAAAGACAAAGGTGACCCGCCGGTCAATGCCCCCGATGCATCGAATGGCAAATTCCCCAGCAGTGCTGGCGTCCCCGGCGGAGTGAGCGAAGGATCCGTTACCGTATCACCAGAAAGGGTACCGTAAACATCCCAAGTCGATGGGTTTCCCGAAGCCGTTCGCACGAAATACAAATTCAAGTTGTGGGCGATTCCAAGCGAGTCGTAGGTCACGACCGTCGTGGAGAAGTTATAGGTTTTGGGATCACTGGGGTTGAATGGATTGGCAGTTTGATCGATTACCGGCTGGTTGGCATCCAAATTGAACGTCAAGCTGACGGTAGAAGTTTCCCGCGGCGTGCCGGTATCGTAGGGCACTTGGATCGGCACTGCATCCCCGGCCCCAGCAGTACCGGGATAGCCGAGCAGCTGGTAGCCCGTGGCCGTGATCACGTAGCCATCCTTGTCGAGCTGGAACTCCCCGGCACGGGTGTAGAACGTCTGGTTGTCGCCCTGCACGGGGCGCTTCACCATGAAGAAGCCATCGCCGTTGATCGCCATGTCGAGCGAATTGCCCGTCTCGGTGATGCTGCCCTGGCTGAAATTCTGCCGTACGGCGGCCACGCGCGAGCCGCTGCCCACCTGTTTGTACGGATCGGCGCCGAGCGTGGAGGAATAGACGTCGGCGAACACCGTCTGGCTCGCCTTGAAGCCGCTGGTGTTGGCGTTGGCCACGTTGTGGCTGATGACGTCGAGCGCCTGCGAGGAGCTGGATAGGCCGCTCAAGCCTTGTTGGAATGCCATGATCTTCTCCTTTGTCAGATGATCTGCTTGACCTCGTCGAGGGTGAAGATACCCAGATCACCCACCTGGAGGTCGATACTCTTGGGGCCCTTGACCACGCCGGTGACCTGCCCGAGCTGCAGCGGCCTGGCATTGACCGTGTCGCTGCCGTTCTTGGCCTCGACCTTGATCTTGTAAATGCCGGGCTGGGCGGTTTGTCCGTCGTCGGCCTTGCCATCCCAGACGAAATTGTGGCTACCGGCGTCGAGCGATCCCAAATCGAGCGTGCGCACGAGCACTCCGGCCTGATCCGTGATCGTCACCTTGACACTGCTCGCCGCGAGGGGCAGATCGACCCCGGCGATGCCGCCCGAATTCGTGAGCATGATCTGGTTGCCGGCCACCAGCACCCCGCGCCCCACGAGCGACGCCATGTCGGTCATCTGCGCCGTGCCTGCGAGCTCCGAAACGAGCTGGTTGAGTTTCTCGATGCCCTGCACCGTGCTCATCTGCGCCAGCTGTGAGGTCACCTCGGCGTTGTCCATGGGGTTCAGGGGATCCTGGTTCTTGAGCTGAGTGGTCAGGAGCGTGAGGAAGCGGTTCTGCATGTCCTCGACGGCACCGGCCGTTACGCTCTTGCTCGTCTCGCGCTGGCCGTATTGCGCCAGGATCGAATTCGCCGTGGTGGCGGTAGAAGAATTGATCGTGCTCATCGTCCGTCTCCGGTGGGTTCGTCATCGATCGGCGACGGTGCCGTAACCCGCACCCCACTCACTGCCCGATCGTCAGGGTTTTCTGTAGCAAACTTCGTGCCGTATTGATGACCTCGACGTTGTTCTGGTACGAGCGCGAGGCGGAGATCATGTTGACCATCTCCTCGACCACGTTCACGTTGGGCATCTGCACATAGCCGTTCTCGTCGGCCGCCGGGTTGTTGGGTTCATAGACGAGACGCATCGGGGCGGCGCTTTGCACGATCTGGCTCACCTGCACGCCCTGGGCCTCGCCGTCACGGATGGGGATGGTGCGGAAGACCACCTGCTTGGCGCGGTAGGGCTGGCCGTCGGGGCCGACGACGCTCTCGGCGTTGGCGAGGTTGGAGGCGGTGGTGTTGAGGCGAACCGACTGCGCCGTGAGCGCCGAGCCCGCCACCTTGAACACGTCGAGCATTGCCATGACGATCTCCCTGCCCTGTCACTCACTGCCCGGTGATGGCGGTGCGCATCCCTTTGAGCAGCCGGTTGATGAAGTTGAGGCTCGCCTCGTAGTGAAACGCCGTCTCGGCGAAGGCCGTGCGTTCCTGGTCCATGTCGACGGTGTTGCCGTCGACGGACGACTGCACTTCGGTGCGGTAGCCCTCGTATTGGGTAAGCGGATCCTCGCCCCCGGCCGAGAGGTGCTTGGGGTCGGTTTTCTTGAGGCCCGGGGCGCTGCGGCTCGACTGGGCCTGGGTGAGGGCGGCGCGGAAATCGAGGTCGCGCGCCTTGTAGCCGGGCGTGTCGGCGTTGGCGATGTTCGAGGCGATGAGCTGCTGCCTGCGGGCTTGCACTTCGAGCGCATGGCGCTGAAAAGCGAGGGCTTGTTCGAGTTTTTCCAACATGGTCATCCTCCGGTTTGGGACGACGGGTAATGAGCACTTTCCATGCCTGACAGGATAAGTCCCTGCCCGTCAAGGCAAAGGGCGGAACATACGGGATTCTTCCCGGCAAATTCGCGCTTGCCTGCCGGCAAGGATTGCCGGGCTTGCCGATCCGTGTTAGAACTTCGGCCCATGAACGCCGTCCGCCTTTTCGCCTTTTTCTTTCCCTTCGCCCTCGGGCTGTGTAGCCTTGCGGCCGAAGCGCGCCAGGAGCCGCAGGCAGTGGAGCAGACCGTACGGGCTTTCCTGCAGCAGGCGACGGCGGGGCTGCCGGGGCGGGTGCAGATCGAGGTCGATCCGTTCGACCCCTACAATCAGCTCCCTCCCTGCCGCCAGCTGCAGGCCTTCGTGCCGGAGAACGTGCGGCTGTGGGGACGGGTGGCGGTGGGCGTGCGCTGCACCGAACCCACGCCCTGGACGGCCTATCTCACGGCCAGGGTCGCGGTTTTCGGGGCCTATTACCAGAGCGCCCGCCCCTTGCGCGCGGGGCAGGTCCTCTCGCCCGACGATCTGCGCCGTGAAGAAGGAGAACTCACGGCGCTGCCGGAAGACGTGGTGCTCGATGCCTCCCGCGTGGTGGGCGCACGCCTGCGCGGCAGCCTCGCGGCCGGCCAACCCCTGCGCCAGAGCCAGATCGTGTTGCCCGACGTCGTCTCGCCGGGAATGGACGTCGTCGTCCGCGCCACTGGCCCGGGCTTCGTGGTGGAGAATCGCGGCAAGGCGCTCAATCGCGCCGCCCCGGGCGAGACGGTGCGAGTTCGGCTCGAGGGCGGCCGCGTCGTCTCGGGTCAAGCCCAACCAGATGGCTCGGTAGCGCTCGGCCCCTAGGGCGAAGAGGATCATCCACCGTACGGCGGCATCGTGCGATTCCCTGCGGAAAATGCTAAAGTTTTCTCATGACTTGCCGTTACCTCCCCCATCGACGCACCGGATTCAAAGAGGAAAGGCGATGAAGATCGGAACCCCCACGCCGCCCGTGACGGGAGGGGCGGAAGCCCTGAGGCCGAGCCCTGCCGGCGGCCATGCGCCCTCTGCCACGCCGCGTGCTGGCAGCACGAACGACTCGGTGGCCGTCTCACGCCTGGCGGATTTGCTGGCGCAGGGAGAACGTGCGATGGAAACCACTGCCGAAATCGACGCCACCCGCGTCCAGGAAATATCCCAGGCAATCCGCGACGGGCGCTTTCACATAGACCCCGAGCGCATCGCCGACGGCCTGCTTGCCGGCGTACGCGATTTCCTCATCCTAGAGAACCGATGAGCCTCTCTCCCACCGCCCTCGCCCTGCTCTCCCAACTGCTCGCGCAAGAAGAGCGTGCGCTCGAGCGTTTCCTCGCCGTACTCGAAGAGGAGCGCCGAGCCCTGCTCGCAGGTGAAGTCGAGGCGATCGCCTCGAGCGTGGAGCGTAAGAACGAGATTACCGAATCCTTGCAGAACTGCAGCCGGCAGAAACTGCTGCTGGCGGCAAAAAGCGCCGGCAAAACCGAGCAGGAGGCCGCCGCCGTGCTCCAGCAATGGATGCAGGAGCCCTCGCTCGCCCCCGTGTGGGAACGCATCCGAACGCTGGCCGAACGCTGCCGGCGCGCCAACCTCGAAAACGGCACCTTCATCCGCGAGCGGCTGGCGGTCAATCAGCAGGCGCTCGACGTGCTCCTCGGCGCCCAGGAGCGCCTCACCACCTACGACGCGCTCGGCACCACGCGCTTTCGTACCGCCACCCGCCGTCCGTTGGGGTCGGCCTGAACGCCCCGTCGTCGAAACGGGCATTTTCTGCCACAATGCAACCCGTTGGCCGATCGCCGGAGCCTCGCGTCATGATCACCGTCGTCTTCAACCAGAAAGGCGGGGTGGGCAAATCCACCATCACCGTCAATCTCGCCGCCATCGCCGCCCGGCGCGGGCTGCGCACCCTCGTGGTCGACCTCGACCCGCAGGCGAACACCACGCGCTACCTCCTGGGCGAGGCCGCGGAAACCGCCGAACCGACGCTTGCCGAATTTTTCGATCAGACGCTCAACTTCAAGCTCGACCCGCGGCGCACCGAGGAATTCGTCCTGCCCACGGCGCACGAGAACCTCGCCCTGCTCGCCGGTCACGGGGCGCTCGAAGAACTCCAGGGCAAGCTCGAATCCCGCTACAAAATCTTCAAGCTGCGCGAAGCCCTGCGCGAGCTCTCCGCCCGGTTCGACCGCATCTACATCGATACCCCGCCGGCGCTCAACTTCTACACCCGCTCTGCGCTCATCGCCGCCCGCTGGTGCCTCATCCCCTACGACTGCGACGAATTCGCCCGGCGCGCCCTCCTGCAACTCCTCGAAACGCTCGAAGAGGTCCGCGCCGACCACAACCCCGAACTGCAACTGGCAGGCATCGTGGTCAACCAATTCCAGAGCCGCGCCACCTTGCCGCGACAGGCAGTGGACGAACTCGCGGCCCAAGGTTTGCCCGTGCTCTCGCCCTATCTCTCGAGTTCGGTCAAGGTCAAAGAGTCGCACCAGAAGAGCTTGCCGCTCGTCGCGCTCGAACCCGGCCATCGGCTGGCGCAGGAATTCGCCGCCCTCTTCGAGGCGATCGAAGCGCGCACCGCCGGCTAGGGAAACGCTGCCTAGAGCCGCTCGAGCGGTGCCACCGACAGCAGCAGCCGCTTGATGCCCACCGCGGAGCCGAAGCGCACGCTCGCCTGAGCGTGTGCCCCCGCGCCTTCCACCGCCAGAATCACCCCCTCGCCGAAGCGCGGATGGCGCACCCGCTCCCCGCTGCGCCAGCCGTTGGCTGCCGTCGTCGCCGGGGCGGAAGCGCGCGACGGTGTCGGCTGTGGCGCTTTCTGCTCGCGACGCCTCGCGTTGAGCCACAGCAAGCGCTCCGCCGGAATCTCCTCGAGAAAGCGCGAGGGCTGATGGTATTCGGTCTGCCCGTGCAGCATGCGGATGTCGGCCCAGGAGAGATAAAGGCGCTGGCGCGCCCGGGTCACCGCCACGTACATCAAGCGCCGCTCCTCTTCCACCCCGCCGTCGGCGTACAGGCTGTTCTGATGGGGAAAGAGCCCCTCCTCCAGCCCAGTGAGGAAGACGACGTCGAACTCCAGCCCCTTCGAGGCGTGCACCGTCATCAGCTGCACCGCCGCCCGGCCCTCCTCGGCCTGCTGTTCGCCGGATTCGAGCGCGGCGTGTTGCAGGAAGAGGGCGAGCATCTCGTGTCCCTGCGCCTCGATCCCCTCGCTCGCCAGCTGGGCGACGAAATCGCTCGCCGCGCTCACGAGTTCGTCGAGGTTCTCCAACCGGTCGCTCCCGTCGCGCTCGGCGGCGTAGTGCGTGCGCAACCCCGAGCCGCCGATCACCCGCTCGACGAGTTCCGGCAGTGGCACCTCGCGCGTCTGCTCGCGCAGACGTTCGATGAGTTGCAGGAATCCTTGCAAGGCCGCACCCGGCCGGCCGGCAAGGCGCGTGGCCGCCGCGCTGATGCCGGTCTGCCCGTCGCGCTGCGCCGCCAGAGCCTCCAGCGTGCGCGCCCCGATGCCGCGCGGCGGGAAGTTCACCACCCGCAGGAAGGCCGTCTCGTCGTCGGGCAGCAAGAGCAGCCGCAGGTAGGCGAGCGCGTGCTTGATCTCGGCGCGGTCGAAGAACCGCTGTCCGCCATGGACGCGATAGGGAATCCCGGCGGCAAGGAGCGCGTGTTCCAGCGCACGCGACTGGGCGTTCGCCCGATAGAGCACGGCGATCTGCTCGGCCGAGACGCCTTCGCGCAGCAAATTGCCGATCTCCTCGGCCACGAAACGCGCCTCGGTACCGTCGTCGGGGGCCTGGAACACGCGGATCGGCTCGCCCTCGCCCGCCTCGGTCCACAGGTTCTTGCCCAAACGTTCGCGGTTGTGGGCGATGATGGCGTTGGCCGCCGCGAGGATGTTGCCGTGTGAGCGGTAGTTGCGCTCGAGCCGGATCACCGCCTGCACGCGGAATTCCTGCTCGAAACGCATCAGGTTGCGCGCGAGCGCCCCGCGAAAGCCGTAGATCGACTGGTCGTCGTCGCCCACGCAAAAGAGGAAGGCCCCAGCCTCGCCCGTGACCGGATCGGCCGCGAAGCGCTGCAACCAACGGTATTGCAGGGCGTTGGTATCCTGGAATTCGTCGACCAGCACGTGCCGGAACCGTGCGCGGTAATGCGCGCGCAGCGCCTCGTCGCGTGCGAGCAGCTCGTCGCTGCGCAGGAGCAATTCGGCGAAATCCACCACCCCTTCGCGCTGGCACTGTGCCTCGTACTCCTGCCACAGCGGCAAAAACCGCTCGGCGCGGCGCGACTCGGCTGCCACCTTGTCCGGGCGCAGTCCCTGCTCCTTGTGCGCGTTGATGAAGGAAAGCAGCTCGCGCGGCGGCGCCGTCTGCTCGGAGACGTTGAGCCGCTTGAGCAGGCGCTTGATGGCCGAAAGTTGGTCGGCCGTATCGAGGATTTGGAACATTTGCGGCAAACCGGCCGCCTCGTGATGAATGCGCAGCAGGCGGTTCGCCAACGCGTGGAAGGTCCCTACCCACATGCGGCGCAGGCTCGGGCGCAGCGCCTCGGGCAAGAGCCCCGACAGGCGCGAGGCCATCTCGCGCGCCGCCTTGTTGGTGAAGGTCACCGCCATGATCTCGTGCGGCCCCGCCTCACCCGTCTCCAGCAGCCAGGCGATGCGGTCGTGAGCACCCGAGTCTTCCCCGAGCCTGCACCGGCCAGGATGAGGGCGTGCTGCGGCGGCAGGGTCACCGCCGCGCGCTGTTCCGGATTGAGTCCCCGCAAAACCTCGTGCATCGTGCGTCCTCCGGCTCCGTGCCGGCGTTTTCTCCCGGCCCCGATTGTAACCTTCCTCGACGAAGGACGGCGGCAGGGAACTTTTGTTGCATCGCAACATCGAACGAGACGTCTCGTAAAAAAACCCGATTGAAATTTGGGCGGCCATGGATGCAAGACGTTGCGCGGGTGCAACAAAAAGTAAGTCGGACTTGCATTTCCCCGCCCGGATCACGATAATGCGAGCGTGTGTTGCGGCACAACATGCTGCGAAACGGAATCGCCGCCCACGAAGCGGCAAGGAACGAGCGATGAAAGCACCCAAACTCCTGCCCTGGTTTGCCAAGCAATATGGCCTGCCCGAAGAGCGCGCCCAGGCGCTGTGGGCTGAAGCCGTGCGCCGCGCCACGCTGGCCACCGGCTGGATCGGCTCCTCACTCTACTGGCAAACCGCCTGGAACGAATTCCATCGGCTCGCTGAAGCCGAATCGCATCGTCTGCACCCGATCACTTCCTGGTTGCGCCTACAGCATCGCCTGATGACCATGCCACTGCGCGCCGCCACCGACCTGCTGCGCGCCGGCGAGAAAATGCTCGAACGCAGCCGCGCCGCCTGACCGAATCTTGTCTCCCTCCCTCTCCATCTCTCGATGGAGTTCGCGCCCGCCCAGTGCGGGCGTTTTTTTGCGCCTTTCATTCGGCGAAAGCGGGGAAATCCCCCGGCCGCACCGACACGCCCACCCTCTCTCCCAAAAGCGGCACCTCGTGGGCCAAGGCGAACACTTCCTCGCCGGAATCCAGCCGCAGCGTAAGCCGGCACTGCGCCCCTCGGAACAGAACATCCACCACGCACGCCTGCACGGTGGCGACCGCTTCGAAGCGCACGTCCTCCGGACGCAGCAGCACCTCGACGCTCGCCCCCGGCTCGACACGGCCGTCCCCTGCGAAGCGCACCGGTAAACGGCCCAGAGCGGTTTCGACTTCCCCCCCCTCGGAAACCCGTCCGCGCAGGAAAACGCCTTCACCGACGAAGCTCGCGGCGTATCGGGTAGCCGGCGCACGATAAAGCGCCTCGGGGCTCCCCCATTGCTCGATACGCCCTTCGTGCATCAGGCCGACGGCGTCGGCCATGGCGAACGCCTCGTGCTGATCGTGCGTCACCACCAGCGCCGTCATGCCGCGATCGCGCAGCAAGGCGCGCACCTCATGCGCCAAGCGCGCGCGTAATGCCTCGTCGAGGCTGGAAAAGGGTTCGTCGAGCAGCAGCAACGCCGGCTGCGGCGCCAAGGCCCGGGCAAGCGCCGCCCGCTGCCGCTGACCGCCCGAGAGCTGATGGGGCCAGGCATCGGCCAAGGTGCTCAAGCCCACCACGTCCAGCATCTCCGCCACTCGGTTCGCCCGCGCCCGTCGATCCAAGCCCCGCAGACCAAAGGCGACGTTCTGGGCGATGGTGAGGTGTGGAAATAGGGCGTGATCTTGGAAAACCATACCGATGCGCCGTCGCTCTGGCGGCACGACCAGTCCGGGTCGCGTCACGGTCTGCTCGTCGATGCGGATCTCGCCTCGCTGAGGGGTTTCGAACCCGGCCACGCAGCGCAGCACCGTCGTCTTGCCACAACCGCTCGCGCCGAGCAAGGCGCCGATCTCCCCGGGAGCCAGGGCGAGCGACAAGTCGCGTACCACGACGTGCGCGCCGTAGGCATGATGCAAACCGAGGATTTCGAGCGCCTTGGACACCAATGCCGTTTCCTGGGATAAAAAATTATCGATTCTCATTATAATATGAGCACCTCGAAAAGTCGCCATGCAGCCGCGCAGCAGGTCGATCGAGGTGCCCCCCATTTCCCCTCCTCATGCGGTGCTCATGCCTCGGTCTCTTTCCCTCTCCACCCTGCTCGTCACCCTACTGGCCTTGCTCGCCGTGGTGCCGCTTCTCAGCGTGCTCCTGCAGCTGCTACAGCCGAGCACCGGCGACGTCTGGGCCCATCTCGTGCGCACGGTGCTGCCGGACTACCTCGCCAATACTGCCTGGATCGCGCTGGGCGTGGCGCTGGGTACGACCGTCATCGGCGTGAGCTGCGCCTGGCTCACCGCCACGCACGAGTTCCCGGGACGTCGCCTGCTGGAGTGGGCGCTGATCCTGCCGTTCGCCATGCCGGCTTATGTGATGGCCTACGCCTACACCGATTTTCTCCAGGTGAGCGGCCCCCTACAAAGTGCGTTGCGCGAACTCACCGGCTGGAGCGTACGCGATTACTGGTTTCCGCCCATCCGCTCGCTCGGCGGCGCCGTGACCATTCTCGTGCTGGCGCTCTACCCTTATGTCTACCTGCTCGCACGCACAGCGTTCCTCGAACGCAGCCCGGCCATGCTCGAAGCCGCCCGTACGCTCGGAGCCTCTCCCTGGCGCACTTTTTGGCGGGTGAGTCTGCCGCTCGCCCGTCCGGCGATCGCCGCCGGCACGGCGCTCGCGCTCATGGAAGCGCTCGCCGATTACGGCACCGTGGCCTATTTCGGCATCCCGACCTTCACCACGGGTATTTTCCGCACGTGGTATTCACTGGGGGACCGGGTAGCGGCGGCCCAGCTCGCCTCGACGCTCGTCGGTTTCGTGCTCCTCTTGCTGTGGCTCGAGCAGGCAAGCCGACGGCGGGCGAAGTTCGACGGTGGCAGAGCGCACGCCGCCGCGCCGCGCACGCGGCTCGTCGGCTGGCGCGCCGCCCTGGCCGCCTGCGTCTGCGCTCTGCCGGTGGTGCTGGGCTTTCTGCTGCCCGCGATCCTCTTGCTGGCGATGAGCCTGCAGGAACCGTCCGTGGCCGTCGACCCGCGTTTCTGGCGCGCCGCCGGCAATAGCCTCCAGCTCGCCACCATGACCGCGCTCCTTGCCGTGGTGCTGGCGCTCCTGTTCGCTTACCACGCGCGGCTGAAACCGTCGCCGCTGGCGCGCCTGCTCAACCGGCTAGTGGGGCTGGGCTATGCTCTGCCGGGAGTGGTCATCGCCGTCGGCGTGCTCTTGCCGGCAGCCGCACTCGACAATCTGATCGCCACCTGGCTGCACCAGACCTTCGGCCTCTCACCGGGGCTACTCCTCACCGGCAGTCTCGCCGGCCTCGTCTATGCTTATCTGGTTCGTTTCCTCAGCACGGCACTGCATACGGTGGAAGCGGGGCTCGCGAAAATTCCTCAGGCGATGGATGAAGCCGCGCGCACGCTCGGCAGCGGCCTGTGGCGCACACTCGCCTGCATCCACGCGCCGCTCCTGACGAAGAGCCTCTTGACCGCAGCCCTGCTCGTCTTCGTCGACGTGATGAAGGAGTTACCGGCCACACTGGTGATGCGCCCTTTCAATTTCGACACGCTCGCCACTCGGGTCCATACCCTGGCGGCCGACGAGCGCCTGGCCGAGCTGGGGCTGCCCTCGCTCACCCTCGTACTCGTCGCCCTCGGGCCGGTGCTGTTGGTGGCGCGGCAGATCACCCGTCATGGCCAAGCGCGTGCGGACGAGAAAAAGCCTCTGCGCCGGGTCGATCCCGCCCCGGGCGCGGCATGAAAAAACGCCCGGCTTCCAGACCGGGCGTTTCGCGAACGACGGGAGAGCTCGCCCTCAGCGCCAACCCACCTCGTCGAAAATTCTCTGTGCCAGAGGCTGGTTCTTACCCAGCACCTCCACCGGCAAGGGATCGATCTTGAATTCGCCCAGCGACGCGAGCACGCGGTTGCGATAGGCCACGTCGGGCACCGTAGGCCATTCGTTGTTGCCCACCGCGAAATAAACCTGCGCCTCCTCGCTCGCCAGATACTCGAGGAAACGGATCGCGGCTTCTTTGTGCGGCGCGGTGCGCACCATGCCTGCTCCGGAGATATTCACGTGGGTGCCGTTCCCGTCCTGGTCCGGCCACACCAGCGCCACTTTGCGCACCACGTTCAGGTCCCCGGGTTTGTCGGAAGCCAGGAGCCGCACATAGTAATAGTGGTTCACCAGCGCCACGTCACACTCGCCGGCGGCCACTGCCTTGATTTGGTCGGTATCCGACCCCTGAGGTGGACGGGCGAGATTGTCCTTCACCCCCTGCGCCCAGGCACGTGCCTTTTCCTCGCCCCAGTGCTCGATGAGCGCCGCGAGCAGGGACAAGTTGTACACGTTGCTCGAAGAGCGCACGCACACGCGCCCTTTCCATTTCGGATCGGCAAGATCGGCATAGTCTTTGATCTCGCCGCCCGACACCGCCGCCTTGTTGTAGACGATGGCGCGAGCGCGATAAGAGAACCCGAACCACTTCCCTTCCGGATGACGGAAATGCGCCGGAATACGTGCCTCCAACAGCTCGGAGCGCACAGGAGCGAAGAGCCCCATTTGCTCGGCACGCCACAGACGCCCCGCATCGACCGTGATGAGCACGTCGGCCGGGCTGTTCTCCCCCTCGGCCCGGATGCGTTCGATGAGCGGATCTTCCTGCCCCTCGATCAGATTCACCTTGATACCGGTGGCGGCCGTGAAGTTTTCGTAGAGGCGGGTGTCGGTGGGGTAGTGCCGCGTCGAGTAGACGTTGACCACCGGTTCCTGGGCCTTCAGCGCTGGAGCGAACAAGGCTGCCGCCAGCACCGCCACCGTTGCGAACGTTCGTTTCATGGGACCTCCTCGATCGACAAGAAATGATAATTACTATCTTTTTCATTATACACGAAGTCACTCGACGCAAGCGCCGTGCACCCCGCGGCGACTCCCCGCTCTTTGCCCCGCCTCCATCAAACCGGCTATACTTCTCTTTTCGTTCGCGCCACCTACCATCCCATCATGCAAGAAAAATACGATCCGTTGGCCGTCGAGCGTGCAGCTCAGCACTACTGGGACGAACACCAGAGTTTCAAGGTAGTCGAAGACCCCTCGCGGCCAAAGTACTACTGCCTGTCCATGTTCCCCTACCCTTCGGGGAAACTGCACATGGGGCACGTGCGCAACTACTCCATCGGCGACGTGCTCGCCCGCTACCACCGCATGCGCGGCGACAACGTGCTCCAGCCCATGGGCTGGGACGCCTTCGGCATGCCGGCCGAGAACGCCGCCATCCAGAACGGCATCCCGCCGGCTCAATGGACCTACAGCAACATCGCCTACATGAAGCGCCAGCTGCAGCGGCTGGGTTTCGGCATCGACTGGTCGCGCGAGTTCGCCACCTGCCGCCCCGAGTACTACCGCTGGGAACAGTGGGTCTTCCGGCGCCTGTATGAAAAAGGGCTCATCTATCGCAAGCTCGGGCTGGTGAACTGGGATCCGGTCGACCAGACCGTGCTCGCCAACGAGCAGGTGATCGACGGACGAGGCTGGCGCTCCGGCGCGCCGGTGGAGAAGCGCGAAATCCCCATGTACTACATGCGGATCACCGCCTACGCCGACGAGCTGCTCGACGCCCTGAACGACCTTCCCGGCTGGCCCGAGCAGGTGAAACGCATGCAGGCCAACTGGATCGGGCGTTCGGAAGGCGCCGAAGTCGTCTTCCCCTACGATGAAGCGAGCGTCGGCCAGGCAGGAAGCCTGCGCGTCTTCACCACCCGCGTCGATACCCTCCATGGCGCCACCTACGTGGCCGTGGCCGCCGAACATCCGCTGGCGCTCGCCGCCGCCCGGCGCGACCCCGAGCTTGCCGCCTTCATCGAAGAGTGCCGGCGCGGGGCCGTGGCCGAAGCCGAGATCGCCACGATGGAGAAGAAAGGCCGTCCGACCGGCTTCTACGTGCTGCACCCCCTCACCGGCGAGAAACTCCCCGTATGGGTGGCCAACTACGTGCTGATGGGCTACGGTGAGGGCGCGGTGATGGCCGTGCCCGCCCACGACGAGCGCGACTTCGCCTTCGCCCAGAAGTACGGCCTGCCGATCAAGCAGGTGATCCGCCCGGCGGGCAAAGACCTCGACGTCGACCCGCACGGCCCCTGGCGCGAAGAGTACGCCGAGCTCGGCCTCCTCGTCGCCTCCGGCCCTTACACCGGCATGCGCTCGGAAGAAGCCAAGGAAGCGATCACGGCGGCGCTCGCCGAGAAAGGGCTCGGCGCCAAGCGCGTGCAGTACCGGCTGCGCGACTGGGGTATCTCACGCCAGCGCTACTGGGGCTGCCCCATCCCCATCGTTCATTGCGCCGATTGCGGCGACGTGCCGGTGCCCGACGAACAGCTGCCGGTGGTGCTGCCGGAGAACGTCGCCCTCACCGGCCGCGGCTCGCCGCTCGCGCAGATGCCCGAATTCTACGAGACCACCTGTCCGCGCTGCGGCAAACCGGCCCGGCGCGAGACCGACACGATGGACACCTTCGTCGAATCGAGCTGGTACTTCCTGCGCTTTTGCTGCGCCGACAACCACCAAGCCATGCTCGATGAGCGGGTCGAGTACTGGATGCCGGTCGATCAGTACATCGGCGGCATCGAGCACGCCATCCTGCACCTGCTCTATTCCCGTTTCTTCACCCGGGCGCTGCGCGACCTCGGCCTCGTCGGCTTCTCCGAGCCCTTCACGCGCCTCCTCACCCAAGGGATGGTGGTGGCCGAGACCTACTACCGCCTCACGGCCGAGGGCAGGAAAGAGTGGATCAACCCCGCCGACGTGCTCGTCGAGCGCGACTCCAAGGGGCGCATCGTCGCCGCGCGGCTCAAGGCCGACGGCCAGCCGGTACAGATCGGCGGCATCGAAAAGATGTCGAAATCCAAGAACAACGGCGTCGATCCGCAGGCGCTCATCGACCGCTACGGCGCCGACACGGCGCGCTTCTTCATCATCTTCGCCGCGCCGCCCGAAGCCCAGCTCGAATGGTCCGACTCCGGCGTCGAAGGCGCCCACCGCTTCCTGCGCCGCGTCTGGGCCTTCGGCCACAAATACCGTCGCGAGCTGCAGCCGCTGCTCGCTTCGGCCCCGGCCGTGAGCGCGCTTCCCGCCGCCTTGGCCGCCGCCCGCTGCGAGCTGCACACCATCCTGCAGCAGGCCAACCACGACATGGGCAAACAGCAGCTCAACACCGTCGCCTCGGCCACGATGAAGATGTTGAACGTCCTCGAACGCCTGCCCGAGGCCGAACCGGCTGCGCAAGCGCGACTCGCCGAAGAAGGATTCTCCATCCTGCTGCGCGTGCTCGCCCCCATCGCACCGCACCTCGCGCACGTCTTGTGGCGCGAATGCGGCTTCGGCGAAGACGTGCTCGACGCCCCTTGGCCCGAACCGGATCCCGCAGCCTTGCAGCGCAGCGAAGTGGAGCTCGTGCTGCAGATAAACGGCAAGACCCGTGGCAAGATCGTCGTTCCGGCGCAGGCCGACCAGGCGACGATCGAGTCGACCGCGCTCGCGGCCGCTGCGCATCACCTCGAAGGACGCTCGCCCAAGCGCGTCATCGTCGTCCCCCGTCGCCTCGTCAATCTCGTCGTGTGAGGACTGCCCGATGGCCGAGCCAGCGCTTCGTTCCGCCTCCCGACGCCACCTGCTGCTCGCGGCCGCAGCCGGGGCACTGCTCGCCGGCTGCGGTTTTCGGCCACGGGGCATAGCCGGACTCGGTGCACCCACCGTGCACATCAACACAGCCCGTAACAGCGCTCTGGGGCGCGTGATCGAGCGCCGGCTCTCGGGTAGTGAAACACGCTGGGTCGAGCCGACCGAAGCGGCCGAGATCCGCCTCGACATCCTCTCGTACCGCGAAGAGCGCGACATCCTCTCCCTCACCCCCGACGGCAAGGTGCGCGAATACCAAATCCGGGCCCAGCTGCGCTTTCGCGCGCTGGACAAAGAAGGCGAGGAGATCGTTCCGGCCACCACGCTCACGGCCGAGCGCGATTACGGATACAGCGACGATGAAGTCACCGCGCGCGAGAAAGAAGAGGTCTTGCTCTACGCCGACATGCGCCAGCAACTCGTCGACCAAATGTTCCTCATGATCGGTCGCACGCTCGCCAAGCGAAAATGAAACTACCGCTCGAACGGCTCACCCGCCACCTCGAACGCCAAACGCTGGAGCCCGTGTGGGCGGTCTACGGCGACGAGCCGCTCCTCGTGCTCGAGGCCACCGACGCCGTTCGCGCCCGCGCCCGTGCGCTCGGCTTCGACGAGCGACTCGTCTTCACCGTCGAGCCCGGTTTTTCCTGGGAACGCCTCGCCCAGGAAAGCGACAGCCTTTCGCTCTTCGCCTCCCGCCGGCTCATCGAATTGCGGCTGCCCCAAGGCAAGCCGGGAACGGAAGGCGCCGCCTGGCTCGGCGAACGGGTGAAAAACCCCTTGCCTGAGACGATTCTTCTCGTCACGCTGGGCGAGCTCGACTGGCAGGCGCGCAAGAGCGCCTGGTTCACCGCTCTCGAGCGGCACGCCGTGGTCGTGGAAGCGAACGCCCCGCCGCGCGAGCGGCTTCCCGAGTGGTGGCGCGAACGGCTCGCCCGCCAGCGGCAGAGCGCCTCGCCGGAATTGCTGCGCCTGCTCGCCGAACGCACGGAAGGAAATCTCCTCGCCGCGCGTCAGGAACTGGAAAAACTCGCCCTGCTCTTCCCCGAGGGGCCGCTGCCGGAAGAAGAAGTGTGCACCGCCGTCTTCGACCTCGCCCGCTACGACCCCGATGCGCTGCGTCAGGCCATGCTCGAGGGCGATTGCGTGCGCGCGCTGCGCCTGCTGCGCACGCTCACCGCGGAAGGCTGCGCCATGCCGCTGCTACTGTGGGCGATCGCCGCGGCGCTGCGCCTCATCGCCGGCGCCCAGGAAACGCTCGCACGCGGCGCGCCGCTCGAAGTCTTCTTTCGGCAGGAACGCGTCTTCCGCCCCGAAGAAAAACGCGCCATCGAGCGCAGCGCCCGCAGGCTCCCGCCCTTGCGCGCCGCGCTCACCGCCTGCGCCCGGCTCGACCGCATCGCCAAGGGCGCCGAAGCCGGCGACTTTGTCCCGGAAGCCGAACGCCTGCTTCTCTCCCTAGGCACGGCCCCGCCCCGCGGCCGCGCCGCCTGACCCTATTCGACCGCTGGAGTACGCCATGACGGAACTCGACCGCTACCTCGCCGACCTCGGCCGCGCCGCCCGCCAGGCCGCGCGCGCCATGGCCAAAGCCTCGACCCAGGCGAAGAACGCCGCACTGCTCGCTGCGGCCGAAGCGCTGCGGCGCCATCGCGACGAAGTGCTCGCCGCCAACGCCGCCGATCTCGCCGCCGCCCGCGAGGCGGGACTCTCCCCTGCGCTCATCGACCGCCTCACCCTGAGCGAGAAAGGGCTGGAGACGATGGCCGAAGGCGTGGCCCAGGTCGCGGCGCTGCCCGATCCCGTGGGCGAGATCGACGAAGTCAAGCGCCGCCCCAGCGGCATCCAGGTCGGCAAGATGCGCGTGCCCCTGGGCGTGATCGGCATCATCTACGAAGCGCGCCCCAACGTCACGGCCGATGCCGCCGCCCTGTGCCTCAAGTCCGGCAACGCCGCCATCCTGCGCGGCGGCAAAGAAGCCCTGCAGAGCAACCAGGCGATCGAGCGCTGCATCCGCGCCGGGCTCGAAGCGGCCGGGTTGCCGCTCGCCGCCTTGCAGCTCGTCCAGACCACCGATCGCGCCCTCGTCTCCCGCCTCGTCGCTTCGCCCGAGCTGGTCGACGTCATCGTCCCGCGCGGCGGCAAGGGGCTGATCGAAGCCGTGATGAAAGATGCCCGCGTGCCGGTCATCAAACACCTCGACGGCAACTGCCACGTCTATGTCCACGCCGCCGCCGACCCGGCCAAAGTGCTCCCCATCGTCGAAAACGCCAAAACCCACCGCTACGGCGTATGCAACGCCGCCGAGACGCTGCTGATCGACGAGGCGGTGGCCGAACGCCATCTCCCCGAGATCGGGCGCATGTTCGCCGGGCATGGCGTCCAGATGCGCTGCTGCCCCCGCACCCTCACCCTTTTGCAGCGCCACGGCCTACCCACGGAGTTGCTCAAAGCCGCCACCGAAGACGACTGGCGCGAAGAATACCTCGCTCCCATCATCGCCATTCGCCTCGTCGCCGACCTCGACGAGGCGATCGAGCACATCGAGCGCTACGGCTCGAAGCACACCGACGCCATCCTCACCGAAGACTACGGCGCCGCGATGCGATTCCTGCGCGAAGTCGACTCCGCCTCGGTGATGGTCAACGCCTCCACGCGCTTCGCCGACGGTTTCGAATACGGGCTCGGCGCCGAGATCGGCATCTCCACCGACAAGATCCACGCCCGCGGCCCGGTCGGGCTCGAGGGCCTCACCAGCCAGAAATGGATCGTGCTCGGACAAGGCGAGATCCGACGCTGAACGAGGCAGCCGAGCGGCTCGCGCCGGCGCTGGAAGCCTCGCTCGATGCCTTCGTGCAGACTCTTTGGCTCGAAGAAGGGCTCGCGCCGGCCACACTCGCCGCCTACCGCAGCGACCTCACCCGATTCTTCCTCTGGGCCCAGCGCGCCGGGCTCGACCCGCGCGCAGCCCAAGGCGCCGAGCTCCTGTCCTATCTCGCCGACTTCAGCCGCCACAACAAGGCCACCAGCCAGCGGCGGCTACTCGCGAGCTGGCGGCGCTACTACCGCTGGCTGCTGCGCGAAGGCCTGATCACTCGAGATCCCACCGCCACCCTGCAGCCCCCGCTGCTGCCACCGCGCCGCCCCAAGACGCTCACCGAAACGGACGTAGAGCGCCTGCTCGCCGCCCCCGACGTCACCACACCACTCGGGCTGCGCGACAAGGCGATGCTCGAAGTGCTCTATGCCACGGGCCTGCGCGTGAGCGAACTCGTGGGCTTGCAGACGCACCAGATCGAGCGCAACGAAGGCTGGCTGCGCGTGCTCGGCAAAGGCAGCAAAGAGCGGCTCGTGCCGCTGGGTGAAGAAGCCGCCTCATGGATCGAACGCTATTGGCAGGAATCGCGCCCCGTGCTTCTCAATGGAAAGCGGGAAGAAACTCTTTTTCTCAACCGCCGCGGCGAAGCCATGACGCGGCAACGCTGCTGGCAGATCATCAAAGAACATGCCATTCGCTGTGGCATCGCTCCCGATCGCCTTTCCCCGCACACCTTACGCCACGCCTTTGCCACCCATTTGCTCGATCACGGCGCCGACCTTCGCGCCGTGCAATTGCTTCTGGGACACGCCGACATTTCCACCACGCAAATCTACACCCACATCGCCCGCGCCCGCCTGGAAGCCCTTTATCGCCGCCATCACCCCCGCGCATAAAAAGACGGTTTCAAAACAGAAAAAATTGGCTACAATGAGCACTTCTTCCACTCCATTAGAAAAACATCATGGATCTCACCTCGCTCACGATCGACGAACTGGAACAACTCAAGAAAGACATCGAACACGAATTCGAACGGCGCCGCCGTGAAGCCCGGGCGCAGTTCAAAGCCCGTGTGGCCCAGCTCGCCAAAGAAATGGGCATCTCACTCGACGAAGCCCTGGGTCTGCTCAAAGGCGAGAAAAGAGAACGGGATTCGAGCAAGAAACCGCCGAAATACCGTCACCCCACGAATCCCGACATCACCTGGAACGGCCATGGCCGAGCCCCGAAATGGTTCAAGGAATGGACCGATTCCGGCCGCTCTTCCGAAGAACTCGAGATCAAATGATCGCCCGAGGGAAGCTCGCCCCCGCCGAGCGGCCGTAGCGCAAGCCGCTCGGAGCGCAGGGTGCCAGGCCTATCTCATGGATAGGCGAACATCCAAAGCGCGCAGTGCAGTCGGCTGCGCGGCGGTTCATTCGAGCTTCCCAATGGCGCTTTCTTGCGCTTTACCCTTGCCATTTTCCCGCTGGCGTTCGAGCAGGATTCCCACATTCTTCACCTCGGCGCGCACGCCAACCTTGGCAATTTTCATCCTCACCCAAGCAGGCTCGAACTCCGCGAAAAGCATCTCTACAAGATGCTCCCCCAAGCGCTCGAGCAAGCGGAAATACTGCCCCTCCACTTCCGCCTTCACCCGGTCGATCACCCGGGCGTAATCGATCGTCGTCGCCAATTCATCGCTTCGCCCGGCCTCTGAGTCCAAGCCGAGCTGCAAATCGATCATCAGGGTCTGGGGTGCTACCCGTTCCCGTTCATATACGCCCACCCGCGCCTCGACGCGCAAGCCCTCGATGAAAATGCTGTCCATTTTTTCCCCTTCTTCGCCGTTGCAACACTCCGGCCAAAGCTGGAGTAAACTAGAGCACTTCTACCCGGATCATCGCACGATGCCCAAGATCCTGCTTCTCGTCCTGATGGGCTACGCGATCGGCTCGATCCCCTTCGCCATCCTCGCGAGCTGCCTGTTCCGCCTGCCCGATCCACGCTCCTATGGTTCCGGCAATCCCGGCGCCACCAACGTACTGCGTACGGGAAACAAAGCCGCGGCCCTCTTCACGCTCGCGGGCGACGCCGCCAAAGGCTGGTTTGCCGTCTGGCTCGTCCAGCGGTTTGGCGCGGACGTCACGACCGCCGCACTCGCCGGGCTCGCCGCCTTTCTCGGGCACGTCTACAGCCTTTTCCTGCGTTTTCGCGGCGGCAAGGGCGTCGCCACGGCCCTCGGCGTACTCGCCGGTCTGCAGCCGACGCTCGCTCTGGCCACCGCCGGCATCTGGCTCGTCGTCGCCTTCGTGTCCCGCTACTCGTCGCTCGCCGCCCTCACCGCCGCTGCCGGCGCTCCTTTCCTTGCTCTCCTGCTCGGCCTGCCACGTGAAGTCGTCTTCGTGATCGGCGCCATGTCGGTCCTTCTCTTCTGGCGCCACCGCGTGAACATCCGCCAGCTGCTAAACGGCACCGAACCCAAATTCCGTCGCGCGCGGCCGCAGCCAGAACCCCCGGCCGATCAAGCTTGACGCAATCCTTCCAGCGCCCAGCGCGGATGCACCTCGATGCGCCGATCCCATTTCACTTGCCCCCCCGATTCCAGCCGTAGCGCCGCCGCAAAAGCGATCATCGCGCCGTTGTCGGTACACAGCGCCACGTCCGGGTAGAACACCGCAAATCCCTGTTCAGCCCCGGCCTCGGCCAGCGCTTCACGCAGACGACGGTTCGCCCCAACCCCACCGGCCACGACGACCCGCGGCAGACCCGTGGCACGCACCGCCGCCATCGTCTTCGCCACCAGCACCTCGACCACCGCCTGCTGAAAAGAAGCCGCCAGATCAGCCGCATACTCCGCTCGCCAGTCCGGCGCCCCCACTTTCAGCGCCACGGCGGTCTTCAGGCCGCTGAAGCTGAAATCGAGCGTCGGCGCATGCAGCAAGGGACGCGGCAAGGCAAAGCGCGCGGGATCTCCCTGCTCGGCGAGCGCCGCCAGCGCCGGCCCACCCGGATAGCCCAGACCCAGCAGCTTCGCCGTCTTGTCGAACGCCTCCCCGGCCGCGTCGTCGATCGTCTCGCCCAACAGGCGATAATCGCCCACCGCCCGCACCGCCATCAACTGCGTATGCCCACCCGAGACGAGCAAGGCGAGGAAAGGAAATTCCGGCCGCGGCTCGGCCAGCAGCGGCGAGAGCAGGTGCCCTTCGAGGTGGTGCACCGGCAAAGTCGGTCGATCCAGCGCCAACGCCAGACTCTCGGCGAAGCTCGCTCCCACCAGCAAAGCGCCTGCCAGCCCTGGCCCCGCCGTGTACGCGACGACGTCGAGCTCCGTCCAGTCCCTCGCCCCTTCCGACATCACCTCGCGCACCAACGCCGGCAAGCGGCGCACGTGGTCGCGCGAAGCCAACTCCGGCACCACGCCACCATAGGTGGCATGCATTCGTGCCTGCGTGTGCAAGCGATGCGCGAGCAACCCGCGCGACGTATCGTAGAGCGCCACGCCCGTCTCGTCGCACGAAGATTCGATCCCGAGGATATGCACGCTCGATCCTCACGCAAAAGCGGAAATTGTACCGTCGTTCGCCTCGTGCGCGAAAATTACCTTGTCAGCCATTCCGTCAACCTCTATAATTCGCGTTTTCGCATCATTCATTCGAATCGAGGATCGAAATGCCCGGTATCCGTGTCAAGGAAAACGAACCCGTCGAAGTCGCCGTGCGCCGCTTCAAGCGCACCGTCGAGAAAGCCGGTATCCTCACCGAGCTGCGCAAGCGGGAGTTCTACGAAAAGCCCACCGCCGAGCGCAAGCGCAAGCGCGCTGCCGCCATCAAGCGCTACCAGAAACGCCTGCGCAGCCAGATGCTGCCGCCCAAGTTGTACTGATCCCGGCCTGGGGCGGCGTATCGTCGTCCCTCCCCCATCATGCCGTGACCCCGTACTCCTTGCAGCAGGGATTCTTCGAAGACCAGGCACGCGATCGCGAATCGCCATTCTGCGTCGGTGAGCCTGCGTTCGCCCGTCGCGCCCACTCCTCTCTACCGGTTCCTGCGGCGAGGCTCCAAGGCAGGTCAACGGCCGTCCCTTCAGGACAGCTCGTCCACCGTGATCTCCTGGCCCTTTGGCCATGATCCCGCACGACTTCATCGACGAATTGCTCGCCCGCGTCGACCTGGTCGACGTCGTCGGCAAGCGGCTCAAACTCAAGAAATCCGGCGCCAACTACTTCGCCTGCTGCCCCTTCCACGGCGAGAAGACGCCTTCCTTCTCGGTTTCTCCTGCCAAGCAGTTCTACCACTGCTTCGGCTGCGGCGCCCACGGCACCGCCATCACCTTTCTCATGGAATACGAAGGGCTGGGTTTCGTCGACGCCGTGGAGGCGCTCGCCACCGAAACGGGGCTCAAAGTACCCCGGGCCCAGGGTGCAATCTCGGCCGCCGAAGCCGCCCAGCAAAAGAGCGAGCGCCAGCTCTTGCTGGAAGTGCACGCCAAGGCGGCCGACTTCTACCGCCGCAGTCTCGAGCGCAGCCCCAAAGCCCGCGCCTACCTCGAGCAGCGCGGCATCCTGCCCGCCACCGTCGAACGGTTCGGCCTCGGCTACGCCCCCTCCGAATGGCAAGCCCTCTCCGCCATTTTTCCCCACTACGGCGAGCCCCTGCTCGAGAAAGCCGGCCTCGTCATCGCCAACCCCGACAGCGGCAAGCGTTACGACCGATTCCGCGACCGGCTCATCTTCCCCATCCACGACCGTCAGGGGAAGATCATCGCCTTCGGCGGACGAAGCCTCGACGGCGGCGAACCCAAGTACCTCAACTCCCCCGAGACCCCCCTCTTCGAGAAAGGCCGCACCCTCTACGGCTTGGCGCTCGCGCGCGACGGTATCCGCGAAGCGGGTTTTGCCCTGGTCACCGAAGGCTACGTCGACGTCATCATGCTCGCCCAGCATGGCCTCACGAACGCCGTTGCGGCGCTGGGCACTGCCACCACCGCCGAGCACGTCCGCACGCTGCTCGCCCTCACCGACCAGATCGTCTTCTGTTTCGACGGCGACGAAGCCGGTCGCCGCGCCGCCTGGCGGGCGTTGGAAAACGCCCTCGAAGCACTCAAGGACGACAGCCGCCTGCGCTTCGTCTTCCTCCCACCCGAGCACGACCCCGACAGCTTCGTGCGCGCACAAGGCGCCGACGCTTTCCGCGCCCTCCTCGCCGAGGCCGCCAAACCGCTCACCACCTACCTCTTCGACGAACTCACGCGGGGCGAAGACCTGCACACCGCCGAAGGCCGCGCCCGGCTCGCCCACCTCGCCAAACCGCTGATCGCCAAGGTGCGCGCCCCCATGCTGCGCCTACAGCTGGAAAAGGAACTCGCCGAGCGCACTGGGCTCGCCGTCGAGACCCTGCACGAATGGATTCCGCCCGCGCAGGAAACGGCCGCCCCCGCGCTTCGTTCCACGACGCGCCATGCACGGCGGCCCGGACGCCGCGCCCCCCTGCCTCTGGCCGCGCTGCTGCTGCGGCTGCTCATCGCGCATCCGCTGCTCGCCGCCCGGCTCCGCGTCGACCTCCTGCCGCTCGACGAACCCGAACCCGAATGGCGCGCCAGCGCCGCGCTCATCGACGCCATCGACGTCGGTACGCTCGACGAGCGCAGCACCACCGCCATCATCGTCGAGCACTTTCGTGGCAGCGAGCATGGCGAGGTACTCGCGCGTCACGCCGCAGCGATCCTCGAGGAAACGATCCCCTGGGAAGACCCGGAGAGCACCCTTGCGGACATCATCCAGCGCCTGCGGCTGCGCCGCGTCGAACGCGAAATCGTCACCCTCTCCGCCCTGAGCCGCCAACGCAAGCTCACGCCCGAGGAAACCGTGCACCTCGGCGAACTTTTCCGCGAAAAGGTCCGTCTCATGACTGCCGGCGCCCGACCCGAAGCCGCACCCGACATGGCGACTTCACACCCCCCTTGAGCGCCGGACGAACACTCCCAGGTTTCCACTAGACGCATCGATCCCCCTGCCCACTAGGTACGGATCGTTTTATAATTAACGGTTTATTCGGGAATAGACGCTGCAGCCATGGCCCAAAACACCAAGAATTCCCTCAAACGCAAATCCAACAAGCGCGCCAACCCCAAAACGGAAAACGCGTTCATCGAGGCCGTTGCGGCCAATCACTCACCCGCCGACGCCGAGAAACGCCGCACCCAGATCAAAGCCCTCATCGCGCTGGGCAAGGAACGGGGCTACCTCACCTACGCCGAAATCAACGACCACCTGCCCGACGACATCGTCGACTCCGAGCAGATCGAAGGCATCATCACCACCTTCAACAATCTGGGCATCCAGGTCTTCGAGGAAGCGCCGGCCCCCGAAGAACTGCTCATGGCCGAGGCGCCAGCCGTGGGCGGTACCGACGACGACATCGAAGAAGAAGCCGAACAAGCGCTCTCCTCGGTCGATGCCGAATTCGGCCGTACCACCGACCCCGTACGCATGTACATGCGCGAGATGGGTTCGGTGGAGCTGCTCACGCGCGAAGGCGAAATCGAAATCGCCAAACGCATAGAAGAAGGCTTGAAGAGCATGGTGCAGGCCATCGCCGCTTGCCCACTCACCATCGCCCACATGATCGAGACCATCGGTAAGATCGAGCGCGACGAAATGCGCATCGACGAAGTCGTCGATGGCCTCATCGATCACGAAGATCTCGCCCCCGTGTCCGAAGAAGAGACGGCAGACGAGAACGCCGACGTCGACCTCGAAGCGATCGAGGAAGATGAATCGGACGACGAAGAAGCCTCCGCCGAGGCAGAAAACGATTCGGACGAAGAAGAAGACGAGAGCGACGAAGAACGTGCGGCGCGCATCCAGGCCGCCAATCTCGCCGAACTCAAGCGCGGCGCCATGCAGCACTTCGAACGCATCCGCAGCCTCTACGCCGAGCTCGATCGCGCGCTCGAAGCCTATGGCAGCGAAGATCCGCGCTACACCGCGCTGCGCGACCAGATCGCCGGCGAGCTGCTGCACATCCGCTTCACCGCCCGCTACATCGAACAGCTGTGCGACGTCATCCGCTCCATGATCGAAGAAGTGCGCCAGCACGAACGAGCGGTGGCGAAACTGTGCACCGAGATCGGCTCCATGCCGCGGGATTACTTCATCAAGGTCTTCCCCGAGCACGAAACCGACCCCGACTGGATCACCCGCGAGATCGAAGCCGGCAAACCCTGGTCCGAGTCGATGATCAAGGTCTACCCGTCCGTACTCGAGGAGCAAAACCGCATTCGCGAGATCGAACAACGCGCCCGCGTGCCCCTCAAGGAGCTCAAGGACATCAACAAGCGCATGTCCATGGGCGAAGCCAAGATGCGCGCGGCCAAGCGCGAGATGATCGAAGCCAACCTCCGGCTCGTCATCTCGATCGCCAAGAAATACACCAACCGCGGCCTGCAGTTCCTCGATCTCATCCAGGAAGGCAACATCGGCTTGATGAAAGCCGTGGACAAATTCGAATACCGTCGCGGCTACAAATTCTCCACCTATGCCACCTGGTGGATCCGGCAAGCCATCACCCGCTCGATCGCCGATCAGGCCCGCACCATCCGCATCCCGGTGCACATGATCGAGACGATCAACAAGATGAACCGCATCAGCCGCCAGATCCTGCAGGAGACGGGCGAGGAACCCGACGCCGCCGAACTCGCGCGCCGCATGGACATGCCCGAGGAGAAGATCCGCAAGATCCGCAAGATCGCCAAAGAGCCGATCTCCATGGAAACGCCCATCGGCGACGACGAGGATTCGCATTTGGGTGAATTCATCGAGGATGCTTCGGTGCTCGCCCCGGTAGACGCAGCCCTCATCGCCGACCTGCGCGAAGCCACCCGTGAAGTACTCGAATCACTCAACCCGCGCGAAGCCAAAGTCTTGCGCATGCGTTTCGGCATCGAAATGAATACCGACCACACCCTCGAAGAGGTCGGCCGCCAGTTCGACGTCACCCGCGAGCGTATCCGGCAAATCGAAGCCAAAGCCCTACGCAAGCTCCGTCACCCGAGCCGATCCGAGCGCCTGCGCAGTTTCCTCGACAACGAAGCCTGACGAACTCCCCCAACCCGCCGCCACCGGCGGGTTTTTTTCATGCGATAATTTCCCCTCTAGGGCCCATAGCTCAACGGTTAGAGCAGCGGACTCATAATCCGTTGGTTGCTGGTTCGAATCCAGCTGGGCCCATCAATGAAATCAAAGAGTTACGTAAATCTCGTCATACTCCAAAAAGGGTGGTGCAGGGAGAGTGTAGAGCGGAACGGATCGAACCCCCTACACTGACCTTCGATGAACCGTGCCAGGCGCTCGACATCGAGCATTGGCTGGCCGAACCGCGTCGCCACCAGACGTTTTCTTCACGGCAGCGGGCCAGGCGCCCCCAGGGCATAGCCTTGCAGGTAGTCCACACCCAGCGCGCGCAAGTGTCGGGCGAGCGATTCACTGCGTACGAATTCGGCGACGACTTTCATTCCCAGGACACGGGAAAAATCGGTCATGGCCCTGACGAGTTGCCGTACATTTTCATCGTGCTCCACCCGGACGATGAGCGATCCATCGATCTTCAGATAATCAGGCACCAGCTGCACGAGCGCGCTGAGGTTGGAGTAGCCACTTCCGAAATCGTCCAGCGCCAGCTGTACCCCATGGCGACGCACTTCGTCGGCGAAATCGCGGATCTGGGCAGGGTCCTTGAATGCCTCGGTTTCGGTGATCTCGAAGACCAGGTGCGCGCCGCCGCCGCGAGCCAGCAGGTCGAGTATGAACGTACACGTGCGCTCGTCGGAGACATCCAGATAGGAGAGGTTCACCGAGACTTGGGCGCCACTGCGTTGGGCTGCGTCGAGCGCGAGTTCCAGCACCCGACGTGTGATGCGGAAATAATGGCTCGTCTGTTTGACGATGTCGAGGAACTCACCGGGCGGATACAGCGTGCCGTCCCGCCCCCGAAGGCGCAGCAAGGCCTCATATTTCGGTCTTTCTCCCGTCATGGATACGGGCACGATGGGCTGGAAATGGCACAGCAGGCGCTCCTCGTGCAGCGCCTGCTTGATCTCATTGATCCAGAAGCGATTCTTGAGATAGGATTGATTCTGTCCGCTCAGGACGAAGACGCCCTCGCGCACCCCTTCTTCCTTGGCCTTCTGCAGCGCAGATTCGGCCAAGGCCAGCAGATGATCGCCCCCGATGGCGATCCCGACGTAGAAGTCGAGGTCGATTTCTTCCTCTTCCTCTCCGACGAGGACACGCAAGGAGTGCATCGACTCGCGCAAGGAGCGCAGATGCGCCTCGAAGGTGGCGGGGGGCATTTCTTGCGGGGCCACCAAGGCGAAACACGCGCCATAACTGCGATAGACGCCGATTTCCAGCGGCTGCAAGTACCGTACCAGACGGGCCGCCAGCTCGACGATCACCCGATCGCCCACCTCGAACCCGTAATACTCGTTGATCGACTTGAATCCGGCCACATCAAGGAGCGCGAGCATGCCGAATCGATCACGCTCGATCACCTCGATGAGGCTATTGCGGTTGGGCAGACCGGTGAGTCGGTCGACGGCCTGCCGTTCGATGCGCTCTTGAGCCTGGATGATCTCGGAGATGTCCTCGGCGACGCTGATGTACTCCAAGATCTCGCCGTGTTCGTCCAGCAAGGGGATGATGGTGGACTTGAGATAATACGCACGGCCATCCTTGGCGCGGTTCTTGATCACTCCGCGCCAGATCTGCTTGGCGCGTATCGTGCGCCACAGGGACTCATACACGGCGCTCGGCGTGTCCGGATGACGCAAAAGGGAGTGCGAGTTCCCCATGAGCTCCTCGGCGCGATACCCCGTGACTTGCTCGAACAGGGCATTCACATACGTGATGCGCCCTTGAAGGTCGGTGCGCGAGACGATGGCGGTTTGATCGAGCGCATAGCGGTATTGCTCGAGAAAGCGCATCGATTGCGCCAGTTCCTGCGAAGTGACTTCACTCAGGCGCGCGAGCGCACGCAGGGTACGGTTGGGAGCAGGCAGCTTCTGCCTAAGGACGGGCGACTTCGGGCGGATCTCGTTCGATTCGGAAACGATGGCCACTGTGGTGGTCATGTTGAGCAGTCGATTGTCGCCGGACAGGTGAAAGAACTCGCCATAAGTGAAGAATCCGGCCGCGGGCGCGACGGCGGCGAGCGACCCGAGCTCGATCGGCGCGTGCTCTTTCAGATATAGGCGCCGCCCCCTGCAGGAATAGACGTAGAGGGCCTCGGCCGGAACGTGACATGCAAGGTGCGCGGCTACTTCGCGGGCGCGTTCGAGCATGGTGAAGATGTCACCGATGCCAAAGCGCACCGGCTCCTCCATGCGCAGGCGACCGGCGTAACGCAGCGCCCCGTCCTCGGTGAGCGACACAGGCAAGCGGGCGACGTCGACCCCCTGCGTGCGTGCGATCAGGGGAAATTCGACCATCGAAACGGGGATATTCTCCAGCACTTCCTCGCCAAGATAGTAGCGATACACGTCGAGCACCGGTTTGCCGTCGATCTCGTAGACGCATTCCTCGCGCGCCCGGGTGATGCGCATCGGGCGCCCCACCGAAGTGCAGTTGAGCAGAGATTCGGTACGTACGTGCAGATCCTGGCCGTAGAATGCGGCCAGGACCAAGCCGCGGGAATGTACCTGATCACCATGGATGACGAAGGTGCCATGGAAACGCAGGTTGTCCGCCGCGACGCCTCCGGCCAGAACGAGCTCCGGCGCTCCGGCGGCAAAGCCTTCCAGAAAAGGCTCGGGGTTCTCGTCGAGTACGTTGCCGAGGGCGAGCGCCAGCCGCGCGCCCTCGGCCGCAAGCGTCATCCCGAGCGAACGACCCGCATCAGCATCGGGCTGCGCCACGTAGTACGTTTTTATCTGGGTGCTAGCGTGCTCCAGCACGGTGACGGAGAGGAGCACCCCTTGGTCGAGGATGTCACCGCCTGCGATCGCGCCTGCAGCCGAAGCGCCGATCACCGCGAACCCTGGGAAGCGCTGCAGACGCTCCAGCACCGTTTGGAGCAGACTTTCCTCGCACTCGGTGACGAATACCTGGATCAACCCCCGCCGATTCCGCAGATCGTGCGTGGCGCAGAACGCATCGAACGAGGCGAGATCGCAGCAGTGATGGGAGAAATGTTGCACCGATGCTCCACGGAACGCGCTTCGAATGGATTGTACCGTGGCGTGGCCCTACTTTCGGGGATCCAAACACGCCACGGTAAAATCCATTTTTTCGCAGCCCTGTTTTACGGCACCCTGCCGTCAATTCTCCCAGATTTTTTCGATTTCCGGCAGGGCCTGAAGGAACGCATCCACCACTTTGGGGTCGAACTGCGTTCCACGATTCTCGCTCAGGTAGCGCACTGCCTCTTCGTGCGTCCATGGCCGTTTGTACGGGCGTTTCGAGCGCAGCGCGTCATAGACATCGCATACGGCGGCGATTCGCCCTTCCAGCGGGATCTCTTCTCCGCTCAGACCGGCCGGGTAGCCTTTGCCGTCCCAGCGCTCGTGATGGGTGAGCGCGATGCGACGCGCCATCTGCAGGATCTCGTGACCGTTCTTCGGGATGATGTCGGTACCGATCTCGGTGTGACGGCGCATCACCGCCATCTCTTCCTCGGTGAGCTTTCCCGGCTTGAGCAGGATCGCATCGGGAATGCCGATCTTGCCCACGTCATGCAACGGACTGGCCGCCTCGAGCTGCTCCACCCAGCTCAGCTCCTGCCCGAGACGGCGCGCCACGGCGGCGCACATCTTGGCCATGCGATGGATGTGCTCACCGGTATCCGCGTCGCGGTACTCCCCGGCCCGCGCCAGGCTCACGGTGAGATCCTTGGCCATCGCAGCGAGATCGTCGGTGTAGGCGTCGTAATAGACCGAGGCAACGAACCCCAAATCGAGGAAAACGGCGAAATTGACCGCGCGCAGAGTGCGTATCTGCTGCTCGTGATCCGAAATGCTCTCCATCACGATGGCGTTGATCTCACTCAGAACGACGGCATAAGCCCCGGAAAACAAGCGAAGATCGACGCCGCGCTGCTGGTGGATCTTGCCCATGCGCAATGCTGCCTCCACGTAGTCACGGTCGAACCGTCCCGCAAAGACGTATTCGAGCCAATGAGCTTTCTGCTTGGCGAGGGCGTGATGCACCTCGTCTTCCGAGGCGAATAGACCCAACGCTTCGGGCGAATCGAGTACACGGCGATAGAAGGCGCGGCTGACGCGGTCGATCTGCGGCGCGAGTCGGGGGAGAAACGCACGCAAGGTCTCTATGATTTCCTGATCGATGTCGAGAAAATCGATCCACTGCTGCAGCGTGACGGCCATGTCTTTCATCCCGCTCTCTGAGAATGCCGCGCGATCGCGGTGGTGATTCGGAGTCACTCGGAAAAACGGACGATTTTCATCGATTATAGCGCCAGCATCCGTAGAGCCGCAGTTTCTCCGTAATCATGCCCTACGTGAAAGCGGTACTCGATCGGTTTTGCATCGACCGTTCGATCAAATGGCGGAGCGGACCCTGAAACGTGTCCACCGGGAACGACGCTCGAGCCCCGTGGGTGATGATTATATCATATGCTATTAGTATTTCTCTTTGGGATAATGGCTATAGACGGGGAGACAGCCCCGCCCCGACGAGGCATGACCACACCCGACGAATGCCTACTCTTTCCCATCGTGGCATGACGCTCACGCACGGAAAGACTGCTGTAACCCCTGTTCGGCCTGACGCGCGGTTTCCAGGAGGAGTTTTGCCTTTTCTTCGCTGTCGCTGGCCCGCTCGGCCGCCCCGTCGGCTGCTTTCGCCGCCTGCTCGACCTGCTGGGCCAGAAGTTGCGCCGCCTTGGCTTGCTCTTCGATGGCGTGCGACATGGAGGAGACGGCTTCGCGCGCCGCATCGATCACCGACGAGATGGCGTGCAACTCGTCCTCGACCTGCGCGGCGAGCGTTTCGCCCTCCTCCACCCGCTCGCGCACTTGGGCCATCTGAGCGCTGGCGTCGTTGGATTGCTGCTGGACCTGGTCGATGATCTCGCGGATCTCGCGGGTAGAGGCGGCAGTGCGTTCGGCGAGCTTGCGCACTTCGTCGGCGACTACGGCAAAGCCGCGCCCGTATTCTCCGGCCCGCGCGGCCTCGATGGCGGCGTTCAAGGCGAGGAGATTGGTTTGATCGGCGATTTCCTGGATCGTTTGGGCGATGGAGGAGATGTGCTGAGCCTGTTCGATGAGGGCCGAGACGGCGGTTCCCGCCCGTTGCGTGATCTCGACGATGCCGCGCATCTGGTGCGCCGTGCGCTCGATGATGGCCGCACCGGCAAGGCTGCGTTGCTGCGATTGCGCGGCGCGCTCGTCGGCAAGATGAGCCATTTCGTTGAGCCGGTCGATGTTGGCCGAGAGTTCTTCGATGGCCGCAGCCATCTTCTCCGCGTTCTCGGCGGCCATGGCGGCGGCACGGCGGGCTTCGGCCGCGTCCGCGCTCTGCTCCTCGGCCGCGGTCCGCACGCGGGCCAAGACGCTGCGTTGCGCCAGGACGAGCTCACGGATGGCGTCGCGCAGCCGCCCGATGGCGGCGATGATTTGGCCGAGTTCGTCGTTGGAGGCGGGCGGCAGCACGGCGGTGAGATCGCGCCGATCGACCACGGCGTCCACCGCCTCTTCGGCCTCGGCCAGACGGCGGCGCAAAACACGATCCATCACGATGCCCAAAGCCAGTGCAAAAACGACCAGCGCCGCGGAGGAGGCCGTCACCAAGGTGGACCAGAACGTCGCCTCGCGGCGATATTTCTCGAATTCCTCGTCATTGGCCTTTTCGCGCCAGGCGATGCGCTTTTCGAGCCGAACCTTGATGTCGCGCCAGGCAGGATTGAGCTCTTGCAGCAGGATTTGGCGCGCCGCCTCGACGTCGCCGCGCTCTACGGCCGCCTGCAGCCGCTGCACGGCCGGCACGACGCGGCTTTTCCAATCGGTGAGCATCCCTTGGAGGTCTTCCCGGACTTCCTTGCGTCGGGCTTTGGCGATCACATCTTCGAGCAGGCGGGGAAATTCATCCACCCCTTTGCGCAAGTTTTCCTTGGCCTGCGCATCCTCGGGGAGCAGCACGACCCCCCTGGCGGTGGCCTGTAATTGGATACCCGCGCGGTTCGCCTCGCGCATGGCGACGGTATTGGGCAGAATGACCGTCTGCGTCGTGAGCAGGTGCCCGGCGAGCATGTCGCGCGTGTACCAAGAAACCCAGCCCGTGGCCACGCTGCCGAGAACGATCGCTCCCATGCTGGCCATGAGGGCGGTTCGCAGTTTGATCGCCATCGCTTTGCTCCCAGAGATTCGAGGTTCGACTTCGTTGATTATCGGCCGCCGGAGCAAAAACTTGAGCCCCCGGCGGCCCCGGCACGAATTTTTTGCCTTGCCGCGGCATCCGAATGGGCAAGACGGAGCATGCTATGATTGGCCATTTCGATTTGCGCGGGGAAAATCGGTGATCGTCGTCGATCTGCTGTGCGCTGCGGCGCACCGTTTCGAGGGGTGGTTCCCTTCGGCCGAGGCGCTGGAATCCCAACTGGCGCAGGGTGCGGTGCATTGCCCGATGTGCGGCAGCAAGGAGGTGCGCCGCCTGCCCAGCGCGCCCTATGTGCATACCGGCGAGCGCGGCGGGGAGATGCGCGAACCTTCCTCCCTGCCGGCGACCGCGCCGGCGCCACCGCCCCCCGCCGAAGATGCGCGTCTGGCGCACCTGTGGCAGACGCTGCGTGCCCTGGGGCGCCAAGCCGAAGACGTAGGGGCGCGTTTTCCCGAAGAAGCGCGCCGCATCCACCGGGGCGAAGCCGATGCGCGCCCCATCCGGGGCCAGAGTAGCACCGAAGAATTCCTCTCCTTGCTCGAGGAAGGCATCGAGGTGTTGCCTCTACCGCCACTCGACGAAGACATGCACTGAGCCGTAAGCGCCAAGCCTCAATGCGCCTCGGCATCGAGCCGCGCCGCCAGCGCCTGTAATTCCCCGGAGATCTCCACCGGGTAGGGTGGCGCGTCTTCCAAGGCGCGCAACGGCTGCGGAAGCGTACTCAACTGGGCGGCAGCGTGCTCGCGCGCCGCCCTGAGCCCGGCGAGCGTATCGAGCCGGCGCCCGCCGCGCATCACGGGAACGAGCAGCGGTTCGCCCTCCTGCGCTTCGTGCGCCAGCCCCACCACGTCGCCCGCCATGCGCCCTTGGGCATCGTAGCGACGCCACACTTGTTTGCGTCCCGGCCAGGTCGCCTTGCCGGCGGAGCGCTTGCGGCGCGGTTTGCCGGCGTATTCCTCGAGCTTGTAGGCGCAGTCGAGATAGGGGACGTCGGCAGACGTGTCGAGCTTGGTGCCGATGCCGAAGCCGTCGATGGGCGCGCCCTGGGCGAGCAGTTCGCGCACACGGTATTCGTCCAGATCGCCACTGGCGAAGACGATGGTGCGCTGCAAGCCCCCCTCGTCGAGGATGCGGCGCACGCGGCGGGCGAGCTCGCCCAGATCGCCGCTGTCGATGCGCACCCCTTGAATGCGGATTCCCTCGGGTTCGAGCTCCTTGGCGAGCGCCACCACCTTGTGCGCCGCCGCTTCCGTGTCGTAGGTGTCGATGAGCAGCACCACGTTGGCCGGCTGCGCCCGGGCGAAATCGCGGAAAGCCTCCATTTCGTCGTCGTGCGCTTGGATGTAAGAGTGCGCCATGGTGCCGTAGAGCGGAATGCCGTAGCGCTGGCCGGCGAGCACCGTGGCCGTGCCGGAAAAACCGGTGAGCCAGGCCGAACGGGCCGCGAGTACGCCGGCTTCGGCCCCGTGCGCGCGGCGCAGGCCGAAGTCGACGAGGGTCTTTCCCGGAGCGACGAGCACCGAGCGGACGGCCTTGGAGGCGATGAGGGTTTGAAAGTTGAGCAGGTTGATGAGCCGGCTCTCGATCAATTGGGCCTGCGGCAACGGCGCGGTGATGCGCACCACCGGTTCGTTCGGAAAGAAAATGGTGCCTTCGGGCATGGCCTCGACATCGCCGGTGAAGCGCCAATCGGCCAGCCAGTCGAGAAATTCCACCGAGAAGCGGCCGCTCGCGCGCAGCCAGTCGATCTCGTCGGCGCTGAAGCGGGCCTGTTCGAGAAATTCGACCAGCGGCTCGATGCCGGCGGCCACGAGGAAGTTTCGCCCGGGGCGGAGCTTGCGCACGAAGAGTTCGAACACGGCAGTATCATGCATGCCGCGCGCGAAATAGCCCTGGAGCATGGTCAGTTGATAGAGATCGGTCAGAAGCAGGCTGCGTTCACTGTCCATCAGGGGTCCTTTCTCCCATTCATCCTTTGATGCACACCAGCGGCACGAGCTTGGCCACCTTGCGCGCGAGCCCGGCGCGGTCGGCCGCATCGACCACGGCGCTCACGTCCTTGTACGCTTCGGGTGCCTCTTCGGCCACGCCGCGAAACGAGGGGCTGCGCACGATCACGCCGCGGCGCGCGAGCGCCTCCACCACTTCCCGCCCCTGCCAGCGCTTGAGCGCCTGCTGCCGGCTCATCGCTCGGCCGGCGCCGTGGCAGGCCGAACTGAAGGCGAGCGCTTCGCTCTCGCGGGTGCCGACGAGCACGTAGGAGGCCGTGCCCATGCTGCCGCCGATGAGCACCGGCTGACCCACGGCACGCAGCGCCTCCGGTAGTTCCGGATGCCCCGGACCGAAAGCGCGCGTCGCCCCCTTGCGATGCACGTAGAGCGATCGCCTGCGCCCGTCGACCTCGTGCGTCTCCACCTTGCAGGTGTTGTGCGAGACGTCGTAGAGGAGCGGCAGGGCGACGCCGGGGAAGAATTGGGCGAAGACGCGGCGGGTGAGGTGGGTGAGGATTTGGCGGTTGGCGAGCGCGCAGTTGATGGCCGCGCGCATGGCGCCCAGATAGCGCTGCCCCACGGACGAAGTGATGGGCGCGCAGGCCAGTTCCCGGTCCGGCAGAACGATACCGTAGCTCTTCGCCGCCAGTGCCATCTCCTTGAGGTATTCGGTGCCAATCTGGTGCCCCAGACCGCGCGAGCCGCAGTGGATGCTCACGACCACCTGATCGCACGCCAGACCAAAGGCCGCCGCCGTGGCCTCGTCGTAGATCTCAGCCACGCGCTGCACTTCGAGGTAGTGGTTGCCCGAGCCGAGCGTGCCCATCTCCTCGCGCTGGCGCTTCTTGGCCTGCGCCGAGACGGCCTTGGGATCGGCCCCGGCCATGCAGCCGTGCTCCTCGATGCGCTCCAGATCGGCGGCTTCGCCGTAGCCCTGCGCCACCGCCCAGCGCGCCCCGCCGCGCAGCATGGCGTCCATTTCCGCATCCGACAGGCGAATCTGCCCCGTGCTACCCACGCCCGCGGGGATCGCCGCAAAGAGCGCTTCGGCCAAAGGTTCCTGAACTTCGAGGATCGCTTCGACCGGCAAGCCCGTGAGCAGGCAGCGCACGCCGCAGCTCACGTCGAAGCCGACGCCGCCGGCCGAAACCACCCCGCCTTCGTCCGGATCAAAAGCGGCCACCCCGCCGATGGGAAAGCCATAGCCCCAGTGCGCATCGGGCATGGCGTAAGAGGCGCGCACGATGCCGGGCAAGGTGGCGACGTTCGCCGCCTGCTCGCGCACCTTGTCGTCCATCGCCTGCAGCAGCGCCTCGTCGGCGAAGATCTCCACCGGCACGCGCATCGCCCCGCGCGGCGCGAGCCGCCAGTGACAGGGACCGAGTCGTTCGAAGCCTTTCAGGTCCATGGCTCGTCTCCTATACGTCCACGACGCATTGTGCGATCCATTCTTCCCCTTGTCGCGCCACCTGGAGCGCGGTGAACGTCGCTCCTTTCGGCTCGACCGCCGGCTGGTGCCGCGACCGATCCACCGGTTCGCCCCAGGCGGTGGCCTCCAGCCGATCGCCTTCGAGGCGCACCTCGTAGCGGGAAAAGAGCATGTGGCGCGTGGCCATCTCGTAGATCAGGGCATTGAGCCAGTCGACGAGAAGGAACTCCGGATCGGGCGCCTCGCAGCGGATCGTCACCGGCACGCGCGGCGCGACGAGGGCCGGGTCGGTGACGATGGCCGTGAGTGCGAGCGCCGCCTGCGCGAACGCCTCCGCGAGCGTGGCGCCGCGCCCGCGCACGCCGATGTCCGCTTCATGTTCGAAGTGTTCCCAAGCGCTCATGGCTCTCCTCGATGCCCCATGGGGGACGCATCTTGCGACCATCCCCCCGGAACCTGCGCCGCCTGCAGCAGGCGCCGTGCCAGATTGCCACACACCAGCTCGCACAGGGCATAGACCGAGGGATCGGCGATGCGGTAATAGACGGTCGTGCCCTGGCGCCTGCGCTCGAGCAATCCGTGCTTGGTCATGAGCGAGAGGTGGCGCGAAATGTTGGCTGCAGTATAGCCGCAGCGCTGCGCGATTTCACCGACGCTGCACTCCCCCTCCTGCAACAGGTTGAGGATGTGCAGGCGCGTGGGCTCGGAGAGTACCTGGAAGTAGCTCGCCACCTGCGCCATGATCTCGGGAGGAATTTTTTCCATGGACGGGCTCCGTTGTAGCAGTCGATGTCGCGATTCGAACACTACTTGACTATTTAGTCAAACAGTTAAATAATGAAATCAAGGGATGTTCAACGGAGAAAAATATGGCACTGAGGCGCATCGCCCTGCTGGCGTTCCTTGCCGGCATGCTGAGCCATGGCGCGGGGCTGCTGGCGGCGCCCGAGGCCGAACTCGAGGCCGTACCCGTGCAAGTCGAGCGCGAGTCCGCGCGCCACAGCGCTGAGGGTACGGTCGAGGCGGTGCGCGACACGCTGATGACGGCGCAGGTGGCCGGGGTGGTCGTCGCCCGGCCGGCGGAAGTGGGGCTACGCGTGCGGGCCGGTGAAGAACTGGTGCGCATCGATCCGCGCGCCGCCGAGGATCAGGCCGCGGCCAGTGCGGCCCAGGTCCAGGCCGCGCGTGCCGAGCTCCAGGTCGCTCTCAAGGAATACGAGCGCCAGCGGCGCCTTTTCGAGAAAGCCTATATCAGCGAGGCGGCGTTCGACCGCGCCCGCGCCCAGCGCGACGCGGCCCAGGCGCGCGTGGCCGCGCTCGAGGCGCAAGCCAAAGCCGTGCGCACGCAAGCGGGATACCATCGGGTCACCGCGCCCTACGACGGCATCGTGAGCGAAGTGCCGGTGGTGCTGGGCGAGACGGCACTTCCCGGCCGGCCGCTGGTGCGTCTCTACGATCCGGGCGCGCTGCGCGTCACCGCCGTCGCCGCCCAGAGCGAGGCGAGCACCCTGGTACCGGGGGGAACGGTGGACGTGGAAGTTCCCGGCTTTCCTGTCTTGCATCTTCCCGCCGAACGGGTGCAGATCTTTCCCGCGGCGGATCCTTCCACCCACACGGTCCAGCTGCGTCTGGCGCTTCCGTCCGAGGTACATGGCCTCAAACCGGGGCTCTTCGCGCGGCTCTCCTGGCGCAGCCCGGGCACGGGCGAAGGGCGGCGTTTCCTCGTGCCGGCGAGCGCCGTGGTGCGCCGCGCCGAAATGACCGGCCTCTATGTGCTCGATCGTGACGGCAAACCCATACTGCGGCAAGTGCGTCTGGGGCGAACCGAGGGCGAGCGCATCGAGATCCTCAGCGGGATCGATGAAGGCGATCGCGTGGTGACGAACCCCGAGCGCGCCGCGAGGGTACGCTGAGATGAGCACGCCGCGCCCGCTCGGCCTCTCCGGTCGTATCGCCGCGCAATTCCAGAGCGCGCAGATCACGCCGCTGCTCGCGCTCATCGCCTTGCTCATGGGGCTCTTCGCCGTGCTGGTCACGCCGCGCGAGGAGGAGCCGCAGATCAACGTGACCATGGCCAACGTCCTCATTCCCTTCCCCGGGGCAGCGGTGGCCGACGTCGAACAGATGGTGGCTTCGCCCGCCGAACAGGTGCTTGCCCAGATGGAGGGGATCGAACACGTCACCTCCGTCTCGCGCCCGGGTCTGGCCATCCTCACGGTGCAGTTCAAGGTGGGAGTGCCGCGCATCGTGGCCCTGGTGCGGCTGCACGACACGCTGCGCACCCATACCGATTGGCTACCGCGCGATCTGGGCGTGCTCGAGCCGATCATCAAACCCAAGGGCATCGACGACGTGCCCATCGTTACGCTCACGCTCTACGCCACCGACCCGCGGCAGGGGGCGTTCGATCTCGAACGCGTCGCCCACAGCATGGAGATCGAGCTCAAGCGGGTACCCGGCACGCGCGAGGTGCAGACGATCGGCGGGCCCGGACGGGCCGTGCTCGTGCGCCTCGATCCGGTGAAGATGGCCGGCAGCGGCGTCACCGTCCAGGATCTCCACGCCGCCCTGCGCTCGGCCAACTCCGGCCTGCCGGCGGGGGAACTGGTGCAAGGAGATGCCACCGTCGCCGTGGAAACCGGGCCGTTCCTTGCCAGCGCCGAGGAAGTGGGCGAGCTGGTGGTGGGCGTGCATGAGGGTCGTCCGGTCTTCCTGCGCGAGGTGGCCGAGGTGCAAGACGGTCCGCCGCCGCCCGAACGCTACGTCTGGCACGGCCGCGCCGAGGCGGCGGGCGGTGGGGAATTCCCCGCGGTGACGATCGCCGTCACGAAGAAACCCGGCGAGAACGCCATCGACGTGGCCGAGGCGGTGATCCGTCGCGCCGAGATGCTGCACAACACCATCGTGCCCGCCGGGGTGGAGATGACGGTGTCGCGCAACTACGGCGTCACCGCCAACGACAAGGTACAGACGCTCATCAAGAAACTGCTCTTCGCCACCGCTTCCGTGGTGGCGCTCGTCTTCTTCGCCCTGGGGCGGCGCGAGGCGGCCATCGTGGGGCTCGCCGTGGTGCTCACCCTCATGGCCACGCTCTTCGCCTCCTGGGCATGGGGGTTCACGCTCAACCGCGTCTCGCTCTTCGCGCTCATCTTCTCCATCGGCATCCTGGTCGACGACGCCATCGTGGTGGTGGAGAACATCCACCGCCATCACCTGCTGCAACCGGACGCGCCGCTCGCGCGCCTCATCCCGGCCGCGGTGGACGAGGTGGGCGGCCCCACCATCCTCGCCACCCTCACGGTGATCGCGGCGCTGCTGCCCATGGCCTTCGTCACCGGCCTCATGGGCCCCTACATGAGCCCCATCCCGATCAACGCCAGCATGGGCATGCTCATTTCGCTCGCCATCGCCTTCACCGTCACGCCTTGGCTGTCGCGCCTGTGGTTGCGCGGACACGGCCAGGTGAAGACCGGTCTCGGCGAGCGCATCACCCCGCTCTTCGAGCGCATCTTCCGGCCGCTGCTCGACGAGCGGCGCGGGGCAAGGAACCGGGGCGTACTCGCGCTCTTCGTGCTCGCGGCGATCGGCGCCTCGCTCGCGCTTCCGGCCACGGGGCTCGTTCTCATGAAGATGCTGCCTTTCGACAACAAATCCGAATTCCAGGTGGTGGTGGACATGCCCGCTGGCACGCCGCTCGAGCGCACGGCGGCGGTGCTGCACGAACTGGGGGCGTTCCTTGCCCGTCAGCCGGAAGTGACCGACTACCAGGCCTATGCCGGCACCGCCTCGCCCATCAACTTCAATGGACTGGTACGCCAGTACTACCTGCGCGCCGGCGGCGAGGTCGGCGACATCCAGGTGAATCTGGTCGACAAGCATCTGCGCCACGAACAGAGCCACGCCATCGTCACCCGGCTGCGCCCGGCGCTGCAGGAGATCGGGCGGCGCATGGGCGCCAACGTCAAGGTGGTGGAAGTGCCGCCGGGTCCGCCGGTGCTCTCGCCCATCGTCGCCGAGATCTATGGCCCGGAGGCCGCGGGGCGCAGGGCCGTGGCCAAGGCCATGCGCGCCGTGTTCGAGCGCACCGCGGGGATCGTCGACATCGACGACAGCACGATCGCCGAGGCGCCGAGAAAACTCCTCCTCGTCGACCGGCGCAAGGCGGCGCTGGCCGGTATCTCGCAACAGGCGATCGTCACCACCCTGCAGGCGGGGCTGGCCGGACTGCCATCGACCTACCTGCACGACGCGAGCAAATACCCGGCCCCCGTCGTGCTGCAGCTGCCCGCCGAAGCCCATGGCGAGCTGGACGCGCTGCTGCGGCTCGCCGTGCGCGGGCCCGACGGGCGGCTCGTGCCGCTGCGCGAACTCGTCACGGTGAGCGACACGCTGCGCGAAGAGCCGATCTACCACAAAGACCTCCTGCCGGTGGTCTATGTCGTCGGTGACATGGCCGGACACATCGACAGTCCCCTCTACGGCATGTTCGCCATGCGCGGGGCGATCGGTGAGATCGTCGCTCCCGACGGGGGCCACCTCGAGGAGCACTTCATCCGCCAGCCCGAGGATGCGCTGCGCGGCTACAGCTACAATGGGATGGCGAATGGCAGATCACCTACGAGACCTTCCGCGACATGGGCGCCGCCTACGCCGTGGGGCTGGTGCTCATCTACCTGCTGGTGGTGGCCCACTTCGGCTCCTACCTCGTACCCCTCGTCATCATGGCGCCGATCCCCCTCACCCTCATCGGCGTGATGCCGGGGCACGCGCTGCTCGGGGCGCAATTCACCGCCACCAGCATGATCGGCATGATCGCGCTCGCCGGCATCATCGTGCGCAACTCCATCCTGCTCGTCGATTTCATCCGGCTGCAAGTGAGCGAAGGCGTGCCGCTCGAGCGGGCCATCGTGCGCTCGGCGATCACGCGCGCCCAGCCGATCCTGCTCACGGCCCTGGCGGCCATGATCGGCGCGTTCTTCATCCTCGACGATCCGATCTTCAACGGCCTGGCGATCTCACTCATCTTCGGCATCTTCGCCTCGACCCTGCTCACCCTCGTCGTCATCCCCACCCTCTACTACATGGCTTATCGCCGTTCCCGTCCCAACCAAGGAGAACCATCATGACGTCCTGGCGCATCGTCCGCATCTTCGCCGGCACTTTCATCCTCGTCTCGCTGCTCTTGGGCGCGCCCGCGAGCCCGCTGTTCATGAGCCAGTGGTGGCTCGCCTTCACCGCTTTCGTCGGCCTGAACCTGCTGCAGAGCGGATTCACCCGGTGGTGCCCCTTGGAAATCATCCTGCGCAAGCTCGGCGTGCCGGGCGGCTGCTGAAACCGGAGGACGCCGCGATGCGCCTTTCTCGCTGGTCGGCCCTGCTGCTCGCCCTGCCGCTGCCCGCGGCGCATGCCCTCGACTTGATGCAAGCCTGGCAGGCGGCGCGAGAGCACGACCCCCGCATGGCGATGGCGCAGGCTTCGCTGGAGGCCGGCCGCACGCAGCGCGAACAGGCGAGCGCCCTGTGGCGCCCGTCGGTGAGCGTGGGCGGCGGCGCGGGGGTGCGTTCGCTCGAATCCGACACGAAAGGAGCCTACTTCGCGGCCCCCGGTATGACGCCTTCGCGGCACGTCACCTTCAAGACCTCGATCGACAACGGAACCGCCACCCAGTGGAACGTCACGGCGCGCCAGCCGCTCATCCATGGCGAGCGCTTGGCGCAGAGCAAACAGCTCACGCTCGGCGCCGACGCCGCCGAAGTCGAATGGCTGGGCGCGCGCCAGGAATTGATGTTGCAGGTGGTCGAGAGTTACTTCCAGCTCGTCGTGGCCGAACGCCGGCAAGCGTTGCTGCGCCGCCAGCTGGAGGCGGTGGAACGGGCGCTCGCCGAGGCCAAGGACCGCTACGCCGCCGGAGACCTTCCCATCCTCGACACGCACGAGGCCACCGCCCGCGCCCGCACTCTGCAGGCGCAGCTCGTGGCTGCCGAAAGTGAACGGGAAGTGGCGCAGGCGGCACTCGCCGACGCCACGGGCCTGGAATCGGCCCAGCTCGACCCCTTGCCGCCGTCGGCCGCCGTGCTGCCGCAAGCGCCGCTCGAACCGCTGGCGCATTGGCAGGAAGCGGCGCTCGCCGCCAACCCCTTGCTGCGCCTCGCGCAGGCCAGAGTCGAGATCGCCCACAAGGAAGTGGAAAAATACCGCGCGGCGGCCGATGCCACGGTCGAGCTCGTCGCCCAGGCCGGGCGTGACTACGTGAGCGGCGACGGCGATTACGGCTCAGCCAGCGTGAGCCAGACCCAGCACGTGATCGGGGTGCAAGTCAATGTCCCCCTCTACAGCGGGGGATACCGCAGCGCCAAGCTGCAAGAAGCGCTCAAGCTCGAAGATCGTGCCCGGGCCGAGCTCGAATGGATACGCCAGCAGGTGGGGCAACAGGTGCGCGCTGCCTGGCTCGCGCTGCAGACGGCCCATGCGCGCGTGACCGCCCTTGAAGAAGCAGTCACGGCGAGCGAGGCGCGCCTCGACGCCACCCGGCTCGGACACGAAGTGGGCGATCGCACCACGCTCGATCTTTTGAACGCCGAGAACGATCTCGACGCAGCGCGGCTCGCGCTGCTGCAGGCACGAACCGAGGTCCTTCAGAACCGCCTGAAGCTCCAGGCGCTCGCCGGCCGGCTGGACGAAGAACGACTCGCGGCGGTCGACGCCGCACTGCAACGCTGAGCGCCCGAACGGAAAAAGCCCCGGCTTTTGGCCAGGGCTTTCTCGGTGAGACTGGAGCGGGAAACGAGACTCGAACTCGCGACCCCGACCTTGGCAAGGTCGTGCTCTACCAACTGAGCTATTCCCGCGTAGATTCTGGAGGCGCGGGCCGGAATCGAACCGACGTCCAAGGATTTGCAGTCCTCTGCATAACCACTCTGCCACCGCGCCGCAGACGCCGATTCCTTACGGACTCGCGCCCGAAGTAACCGCTTGGAGCGGGAAACGAGACTCGAACTCGCGACCCCGACCTTGGCAAGGTCGTGCTCTACCAACTGAGCTATTCCCGCCCGCGAGAAGTACAATTGTAAGTAAACGCCTCACCCCTTGTCAATAGTCAGCGCCCTGCGATCATCTCGCCCCTGCCTGCCACATCTTCTCCAGCCGCTTGACGCTCACCGGCACCGGCGTCTTCAGTTCCTGGGCGAAGAGCCCCACGCGCAGCTCTTCGAGCAACCAACGAAATTCCTCGAGAAAGGCCGAAGGCCGGCCTTTGGCCTCCCGCCAGGCGCGCTCCCAGGGGCCGGCCACTTGGCGCCAGGACTGGGCCCATTGCCGGTCGCGGGCGGGATCTTTCTGCAATTTGTCGAGGCGCACGCCGATCGCCTTGAGGTAGCGCCCGTAGTGCTGCAACCGCTCCCAGGGAATCGTCGCGAGGAAACGCGGCGGGAAGAGCGCCGCGAGCTGGGCTTCGACGTCGGCGACGACTTCGGGATGCGCCCGGCGCAGCGTCTCCAGGCGTTTTTCGAGCGCACGGCGTTCGGTGAGCCACTGCGCGAGCAGGCGCATGAGCTCCTGCGCCACCAGCACCAGGCGTTCCTTGCCCGCGGTCACGCGCGCGGCAAAAGCCTGCGCGTCGCGCGGCAGCTCTCCCTCGAGGCAGACGCGCGCAAGGCTCGCCTCGATCACCGCCTCGCGCAGTTCCGCCTCGTTGCCATACGGCATCCAGGCGATGGCGAGCGTACGCCAGTCGGGATGGCGCTCGATGGCCCGTACCGCCTCCTTGAGCGCGAAACGCAGCAGGCGCAGCACGCCGCGCCGGTGCATGGCCTCGGCCTCTTCCTCCGTGTCGCAGGCGCGCAGCCGCACGCCATCGCCTACGTCCTCCAGCGCGGGAAAACCGATGGCGGTGACACCGTCGATCTCCACCTCGACGAGTTCCGGCAGGGTGCCAAACTCCCAGGAGGTTGCCTTGGTTGGCGTCGGGACGCGGCTTCCCTCCATCCCCGCGGCGGATGAAGGTTCCGCTCGCTTGCCGTGCGCTCGCGCTAGAACCGCGCCCGTATCGCCGTCGTTCGGGGACGAAAGCGCTCCCGTGTCCCCCGCTTTGGCCGTAAGCAAACATCCCAGTTCGGCAAAACGCGAGCGCACCGTCTCGCCCAGCTGCGCACGCAACTCGGTGAGCGAACGCCCTTGGGCGAGGATACGCCCGTCCGGCCCCTCGACGCGGAAGTTCATGAAACAATACGGCGGCAACGCTTCGGGACGGAATGCCGCCTCGGGCGTGGGCAGTTGCGTGCGTGCTTCCACGAAGGCGCGCAGCGCTTCGAGCAGCGGCCGATCGGCGGCGATTTCGCCCGCCTCGACGGCGGCACAGAACGCCTTGGCCTGCTCCGGCAGCGGCTGCAGGCGATGGCGGTGTTTCTGCGGCAGCGTCTTCAACAGCCGCAGTACCTTGTCCTCCAAAAGCCCCGGCACCAACCACTCGCAGCGCGCCGCCGGCACCTGGTTGAGCAAGGCAAGCGGCACCACCAGCGTCACCCCGTCGTCCTTGGCCGCCGGATCGTGCTTGTATTCGAGCGCGAGCGGCTGACCGTAGAGAAGGAAGGCGGAAGGGAAGCGCTCGGTGGTAACCCCGGCCGCCTCGTGCCGCATGAGCTGCTCGCGCGTGAGATGGAGCAGCTTGGGCGCACTGCGCTCGGCCTGCTTGCGCCAGGCTTCGAAACTCGCCAAATCGACCACGTCCTGCGGGATCAGGTGGTCGTAGAAAGCCTCGATCAGGGCGGTGTCGACCAGCACGTCGGGCCGGCGCGTCTTTTGTTCCAGGCGCTCGATCTCCTCGACGAGGCGCAGGTTGTGCTGCAGGAACTTCATGCGCGACAAGGCGGCCGGTTCCACTTCGCCCGCCACCAGCGCCTCGCGGATGAAGAGGGTGCGGCACAGGACGGGATCGACGTCGCGGTAGGGCACGGCGCGCTGCGCGTAGATCGGCAGCCCGAAGAGGGTGCCCCGCTCCCAGGCGCGCACTTCGCCCATCCTCTTCGCCCAGTGCGGCGCTTCCAGCTGGCGCCGGATGAGGTACGGCGCCACTTCCTCGATCCAGGCCGGCTCGATGCGGGCGACGCAGCGCGCATAGAGGCGCGTCGTCTCCACCAGTTCGGCGGCGAGCACCCACTTCGGCCCGCGCTTGGCGAGCGGCGAGGACGGATGGATCCAGAAACGAATGCCGCCGGCGCCGAGATAACTCCCGGCCTGAGGCCCGCTCGCATCCTCCTGTTTCAACCCGACGTGACGCACGAGGCCGGCGATGAGCGCCTTATGCACCGCCTCATAGCCGGCCGGCTGCTCGTTCTCGCGCCAGCCGTGTTCGGTGACGAGCGCATGCAGCTGGGTCCAGACGTCGCGCCACTCACGCATGCGCAGCCAGGAGAGGAAATGCGCCCGGCACCACTGACGCTGCTTGTTCGTCGACTCGTGCCGCTCGAGCTCGCGCCAGGTCTTCCACAGGTTGAGGTACCAATAAAATTCCGACTGCGCCTCGCGCTCGCGCCCGCGAAAGAGGGCGTGCTTCTGGTCGGCCTGGGCGAGCTGCTCGGCGGGGCGCTCGCGCGGATCCTGCACCGACAGCGCCGCGGCGAGCACCAGCATCTCGGCCAGGCACCCGTACTGCCGCCCGGCCACGAGCAGACGCCCGATCTTGGGGTCGAGCGGCAGCGTCGCGAGCGTTCGCCCCACTTCGGTGAGCGTACGGGTGGCCGCATCGAGCGCCGAGAGCTCCACCAGCTCGCGCACGCCGTCCTCGACCGCACGCGGCGCCGGCGGATCGAGAAAAGGAAAACCCTCGATCTCGCCCAGATTCAGCGCCTGCATGCGCAGGATGACCCCGGCGAGCGAGGATCGCAGGATCTCGGGGTCGGTGTGCGCCGGGCGCGCAGCGAAGTCCTCTTCCGCGTAGAGCCGGAAGCAGACCCCGTCCATCACCCGGCCGCAGCGCCCGGCGCGCTGGTTGGCCGCCGCCTGCGAAATGCGCTCCACCCGCAGCTGCTCGACCTTCTGCCGCGGCGAATAGCGCTTGACCCGCGCCAGCCCCGTATCGATCACATAGCGGATGCCCGGCACCGTGAGCGAGGTCTCGGCCACGTTGGTGGCCAAGATCACCCGCGGCAGGGCCCCGCGCCGGAAGACGCGCGCCTGCTCCTGCGCCGACTGGCGGGCGAAGAGCGGCAGAATCTCGAACCCGCCGCGCACCGCCGCCCGGCGCTCCAGCGCCTCCTTGGCCTCCCGGATTTCGCGCTCTCCGGGCAAGAAGACGAGAATGTCCCCCGGTCCCTCGCGCCAGGCTTCCTCGACGCAGGCGACGATCCCGTCGAAAAGGTCACGCTCTTCGGCGGCAGCGCGCGCCGCGCGCTTTCCATCCCCCTCATCCCCTTCGAGTACGGCGAGATCCTCCCCGTCGATCGCCTCCACCGGACGGTAACGGATCTCGATCGGATAGAGCCGCCCGCTCACCTCGAGGATGGGAACGTCGCCCGCCACCGGCGCGAAATGCGCCGCAAAGCGCTCGGCGTCCATCGTCGCCGAAGTGATCACCACTTTGAGATCCTCGCGGCGTGCGAGCAGGCGGTGCAGATAACCGAGCAGAAAGTCGATGTTGAGGCTGCGTTCGTGCGCCTCGTCGATGATGATGGTATCGTAGCGCGACAACCACGGGTCGCTCGCCGTCTCGGCCAGCAAAATGCCGTCCGTCATCAGGGTGATGTACGATTCGGGCGAGGTGCGGTCGTGGAAACGCACCTTGTAGCCCACGTCCCGCCCCAAAGGGGAACCCAGCTCTTGAGCGATGCGCTCGGCCGTGGCGCGCGCGGCGATCCGGCGCGGCTGGGTATGCGCGATCTGCCCGGCGATGCCGCGCCCGGCGGCAAGGCAGATCTTGGGCAGCTGCGTCGTCTTGCCCGAACCGGTCTCACCGCAGACGATCACCACGCGATGGGCGCGGATCGCCGCCTCCAGCTCGGCGGCGCGCTCGCTCACCGGCAGATCGGGCGCGCAAGGCGCTGCGGAACGGCGGGCGCGGCGCGCTTCCCAGGCGGCCTGGGATCGCTCCAGGCGCTGGGCGATCTGGTTCGCGAGCCGCTCGCGCGTTTCACCCTTGGCGCGACGCAGACGTTTGAGGAGCGCAAGGATCGGTCCGCGATCCTGTGACAGACAGCGGCTCAGGTCGAGGCGAGCTGCCTCACGGAAAGATTCAGCAGATTCGACGAGCACGGGCAGTGTGTTGGACAAGCTCGGAAAAATCGATGATTGTGCCGCAAAAATGCGGCCAAGGGCAAAAGGATCTCGACAAAGACCGCGAAAAAAGCGGACGGGTTCCCGCCACCGCGGGACGCCCAACGCGCCACGACGCCCCGGTCGCGCTAGAATCGCGTTTTCGGCATTCCCGGAAGTCGATATCGTGAGCGACCTCGCCCCTCCTGCCCACTTCATCAAGAACGCCATCGACGAAGACCTCGCGGCCGGCCGCTACCGCCAGGTCGTCACGCGCTTCCCGCCCGAGCCCAACGGCTACCTGCACTTCGGCCACGCCAAGTCCATCGTGCTCAATTTCGGTCTGGCCCGGCTCTACGGCGGACGCTGCCACATGCGCTTCGACGACACCAACCCCACCACGGAGAGCATGGACTACGTCGAAGCCATCCTGGAGGCGGTGCGCTGGCTCGGCTACGACTGGGGCGAGCACCTGTACTTCGCCTCCGACTACTTCGAGACCATGTACCGCTGCGCCGAGGCGCTCATCGAGCGAGGGCTGGCCTACGTCGATTCGCTGCCGCCCGAAGAGATCCGTGCGCTGCGCGGCACGCTCACCGAACCCGGCCGGGACAGCCCCTATCGCAACCGCAGCATCGAGGAGAACCTCGCGCTCTTCCGTCGCATGCGCGCCGGGGAATTTCCCGACGGGGCGCACGTGCTGCGCGCCAAGATCGACATGGCGAGCCCCAACCTCAACCTGCGCGACCCCATCCTCTACCGCATCCGGCACGTCTCCCACTACCGCACGGGCAATGCCTGGTGCCTCTACCCCACCTATACCTATGCCCACCCCATCGAAGACGCCATCGAAGGCATCACGCATTCGCTATGCACCCTCGAATTCGAGGACCAGCGCCCCTTCTACGAGTGGCTGCTGGAAGCGCTCGCCGAAGCCGGCGTTTTCTCCCGCCCCTTGCCGCGCCAGATCGAGTTCGCCCGCCTCAACCTCGAATACGTCGTGCTCTCGAAGCGCAAGCTCATTCAGCTCGTCGAAGAGCGACACGTGGCCGGCTGGGACGACCCGCGACTGCCGACGCTTGCCGGCGGACGTCGGCGCGGCTACACGCCCGAGGGCTTTCGCCTCTTCTGCGAGCGCATCGGCGTGAGCAAGGCCGACGGCTGGATCGGCTACGAAGTCCTCGAACAGGCCATGCGCGACCATCTCAACGAAGCGGCCGAGCGGCGCATCGCCGTGCTCGACCCCCTGGAGCTGGTGATCGACGATTTCCCCGAAGGGCACGTCGAATGGTGCGAGGCGCCCAATCACCCGCTCGACCCGGAACGGGGCAAGCGGCGCATCCCCTTCACCCGCCGGCTGTGGATCGAGCGCGGCGACTTCATGGAAACGCCGGTCAAGGGATTCCACCGCCTCACGCCCGGGGCCACGGTGCGGCTGCGTTACGGCTACGTCATCGAATGCACCGGCTGCGACAAGGACGAATCCGGGCGCGTGGTGCGCGTACACGCCCGCCATTTCCCCGACTCCAAGAGCGGTACGCCCGGCGCCGATCGTTACAAGACCAAGGGCAACTGCCACTGGCTGTCGTGCGATCATGCGATCGAAGCCGAGATCCGGCACTACGACCGGCTCTTCCGCCACCCCCGCCCCGGCACCGAACCCGGCCCGGACGGCGCGCCGCGCTCCTTCCTCGAAGACCTCAACCCCGAATCGCTGCGTTGCTACCGCGCCTTCGTCGAACCCGATGCCGCGCAGGTTCCACCGGAGACGCGTTTCCAGTTCGAGCGCCACGGCTACTTCGTCGCCGACCGCTACGACCACCGCCCCGAAACGCCGGTGTTCAACCTCACCGTCGGGCTGAAAGACACCTGGGGAAAAATCCAGCGCTGAACTTCCTGCCTCGACGAGAGGTCTCATTCAACGCCATTGCATCGCGTTTTGACGGCAAAGCACCGCGCCTGCCGTCAAAACGCGTACAATAGCGCCGTTTGTCCGAAGTCAAGAGGGTCGTTCGTTCGATGATGTCTGCTGCCGATCGCTGTGTCGATGAATTCCGTTTCCGTTTCGGCCGCCGCGGCCCCGAGCTGATCCCCATCATGCTCGGCGGGATGGGCGTCGACATCTCAAACGCCGACCTCGCCCTCGAGATCGCCCGCCTCGGCGGCATCGGGCACATCTCGGACGCGATGGTGCCCACCGTCACCGACCGCCGCTACGACACCACGTACACCAAAGAAAAACTCAAGCGCTACAAGTACAACGTCAAGAGCCTCGACAAGTCGGGCGTGAAATTCGACCTCGGGCTCTTGGCCGAAGCGCAGAAGATGCACGTACTGCGCACCATGGAGCGCAAGCGCGGCCCCGGGCTCGTCTTCATCAACTGCATGGAGAAGCTCACGATGGCCGCGCCCAAGGAAACGCTCAAGGTGCGGCTGGAAGCGGCGCTCGATGCCGGCATCGACGGCATCACCCTCTCGGCCGGCCTACACCTGGGCTCCTTCGCGCTCATCGAAGAGCATCCGCGTTTTCGCGACGCCAAGCTCGGCATCATCGTCTCCTCGGTGCGCGCCTTGCAGCTCTTCCTCAAAAAGAGCGCCCGTACCCGGCGGCTGCCCGACTTCGTGGTGGTCGAGGGGCCGCTCGCCGGCGGACACCTCGGATTCGGCCTCGACTGGGCGCGCTACGACCTGCGCACCATCGTGGCCGAAGTACTCGACTACCTGCGCCGCGAGGAGCTCGACGTTCCCGTCATCCCCGCCGGCGGCATCTTCACCGGCACCGACGCCGTCGAATTCCTGGAAATGGGCGCGGCCGCCGTCCAGGTCGCCACGCGTTTCACCGTCACCAAGGAATGCGGCCTGCCCGACCGCGTCAAGCAGGAATACTTCAAGGCCAACGAAGAAGACATCGAGGTCAACACCATCTCGCCCACCGGCTACCCGATGCGCATGCTCAAATCCAGCCCCTGCATCGGCGCGGGCATCCGCCCCAACTGCGAGGCGTTCGGTTACCTGCTCGACGCGAACGGCCACTGCGCCTACATCGACGCCTACAACCGCGAAGTCGAGAAAAACCCGCACGCCAAGACGATCCACGTGTGGGACAAGACCTGCCTGTGCACCCACATGCGCAACTTCGACTGCTGGACCTGCGGGCACTACACCTACCGGCTGAAAGACACGACGCATCGGCTCCCTGACGGCAGCTACCAGCTGCTCACCGCCGAGCACGTGTTCAACGACTACCGCTACAGCAAGAACCACGAAATCGCCCTGCCGCCGCGGGAAGTCGAACCCGCCCCCGCCGCCGCGGCCAGCTGAGGAAGCCCTGGGGCAACGCCGCCATGGCCATCGAAACCGACGCCCTTGCCGCTTCTCCCGCCGCAGAGCGGCTGATCGGCCCCGTCGCGCGCCCCGAAGATGCCCTCGAGCGGGCGCTGCGCCCCAAGCGGCTGGCCGAGTACATCGGCCAGCCCAAAGTGCGCGAACAGCTCGACCTCTTCATCCAGGCGGCGCGCCGCCGCGGCGAAGCGCTCGACCACGTGCTCCTCTTCGGCCCCCCCGGTTTGGGCAAGACGACGCTCGCCCACATCATCGCCAGCGAGATGGGCGTGGGACTGAAGCAGACCTCCGGACCGGTGCTCGAACGCCCCGGGGATCTCGCTGCCCTGCTCACCAACCTCGAGCCCAACGACGTGCTCTTCATCGACGAGATCCACCGGCTCTCGCCGGTGGTCGAGGAAATCCTCTATCCGGCGATGGAGGACTATCAAATCGACATCATGATCGGCGAAGGGCCAGCGGCGCGTTCGATCAAACTCGACCTCGCTCCCTTCACCCTCGTGGGCGCCACCACCCGCGCCGGCATGCTCACCAACCCGCTGCGCGACCGCTTCGGCATCGTCGCGCGGCTGGAATTCTACGCCCCCGAGGATCTCGCCCACATCGTGCGCCGCTCGGCGCAGCTGCTGGACGTGCGCATCGACGAAGCCGGCGCTTGCGAAATCGCCCGCCGCGCGCGCGGCACCCCGCGCATCGCCAACCGGCTGCTGCGCCGCGTGCGCGACTTCGCCGAAGTGCGCGCCGCCGGCGCCATCACGGCCGAGATCGCCGACCAGGCGCTGGCCCTGCTCGATGTCGACCCTCTGGGGCTCGACCTGATGGACCGCAAGCTCCTCTCGGCCGTGATCGAGAAGTTCTCCGGCGGCCCCGTAGGGCTGGACAACCTCGCCGCCGCCATCGGCGAGTCGGCCGACACCATCGAGGACGTGCTCGAACCCTACCTCATCCAACAGGGTTACCTACAGCGCACCCCCCGCGGACGCATCGCCACGCCCGCCGTCTATGCCCATCTCGGCCTCGAGGCACCGCCCCGCCGACCCGACGCGGCCCAAGGCACGCTCCTCGACGACACCGACTAACCAGGAGAGCGGGCGCATGCGCGCCTTTCTCGCCTTCACCATCGTTTTCTGCGCCATTACCGGCATCTGGCTGCTGTGGGCCGCCCCTGCCTTTTACCTGCCCGATCGCGGAGACACCGGCTGCGGCTGGTGGATCGACCCCACCGGGGCTCGCCTCGTCGGCCTCGCGCTCCTAGGCATCGCCGCGGCCGGCTGGCGCCTCGTGCACATCGCTGCCCGCGGAACCATACCGGATGCGCGCTGGCAGCGCCGGCACGCGCTCCTCACGCTCGGCGCCTTCGCCCTCCTCGTCTGGGTGAGCGCCCGCGCGCCTTACGTCACCGATCCGGACCAGGGCTCCCCTGTCGCCTGCTCCAGGGGAAAACAAGGACGATGAAAAACGACCCGGCTCAACGCACCTGCTTCAAGCGCTCCTCGAGCTTCGCTGCTGGCATATAGCCGCCGAGCCGGTCGCCCGACGCGAGAAAAATCGTTGGCGTACCCGAGATACGCAGTTGCTCGCCGAGCGCCATGTTCTGCTCGATCGCCTTCGTATCGCAAGAACCAGCCCCTGGAATCGGTTTGTCTTCGGTCATCCACGCCAGCCAGGCCGCGGCCCGATCGGGTGCACACCAAATCCGTTTCACTTTGTCCACCGAATCCGGACCCAGGATGGGATAGAGGAAGACGTAGATCGTCACGTCATCGATCGTCTGTAATTCCTTGGCGAGCTTCTTGCAAAACGTACAATTCGGATCCTCGAAAGTGGCCATCACCCGAGTCCCCTTGCCACGCACGATCTTGATTGCCCGATCAAGCGGCAAGGCCGAAAAATCGATCCGCGAGAGCTCTTCCATGCGCTTGGCCGTGACGTCTTCGCGCTTGGCCGTGTCGATGATCGAACCGGTGACCACGTAGGACACTTTCTCGTCGGTATAGACTACTTCCCCCGTCGTCAGCACCACCTCGTAGAGGCCCCCATAAGGCACGGCGCGCACCGAGCTCACCGCCGGTGCCCCGAGGAACGCTTCCATCTTCGCCTTGACCTCTTTCTCACCCGCGAACGCTGCCGTCGCCAGACCGAACACCGCCATCAACGCCACCACCGCCTTACGCCACCCTTCCATCACCGACTCTCCTGCACAAAGAAATCTCCAAAAGCGGCATAGCGCACCATCGCCTCCTTGACGAACGGCAAACGATCGACGAGCCGCATCCCGACGTTGCGCAACTGCCGCACTTCCGGCCGGCGCAGACTGAAGAGCCGCGCCAGCGCGTCGGTGGCCGTCTGCATCAGCCAAGGCTCCTCCGCTCGCCGCCGCGCGTAGCGCGACAGCACCGGCAAAGCGCCGGGATCGGCCTCGGGCGGCAGGGCACAGAGCACCTCGCCGAGCACCGCCACGTCGTTGAACCCCAGGTTGATGCCATGCCCCGACAAAGGATGAATGCCATGTGCCGCATCGCCGATGAGCGCCACGCGCGGGCGCACCACCTGCGGGCAGCGCAGCAAGGAGAGCGGAAACGCCTGACGCGGCGTGATCGTCGTCATCGCCCCGAGCACGCCGCCGCTCGCCGCTTCCACGCGGCGCGCGAAGGCCGCCTCGTCGAGTGCGAGCAATGCTTCCGCCTGCGGCTGCGGTGCCGACCACACGATCGATACCCGATTTCCCGGCAAAGGAAGGAAGGCGAGCACCCCGTCGTCGCGGAACCACTGCCGCGCCACGTGCCGATGCGGCTGGCTCACGGCGAAATTGGCCACGATCCCTTGTTGATGGTAAGGCACCACCCGCGCCGGCAGACCGGCCTGCTCCCGCACCCAAGACTGGCGCCCGTCGGCGCCGATGAGCAGCCGCGTGCGCACCCGCGAACCATCGCGGCACACCACCGTGAGCGTTTCCGTCTCACTCACCAGAGCCTGCCCGGCCTTGCCCTCGCCGGTGAGCAGCGTGACATTGCGCTGTCGCCTCACCGTCTCCCACAAGGCATCGCGCACCAACGACTGCTCGGCGATCACGGCGAGCCGACTCAGCCCCGCCTCATAAGCCGAAAAGGACAGCGTTCCGCCGGCATCCCCATGAACCTCGATGCGATCGACCGCGCACCAACGCGCAGGATCAAGGCGCTGCCACACGTCGAGCCGCTCGAGGAGCGCGACGGCGGCGGGCGTATAGGCATAGACGCGAGCATCCCACTCCCCTTCGTGCCCCCGCTGCGGCCGCGGCTCGATCAACCCCACTTTCCAAGGCGCATCGCGCAGCGCCGCCGCACAGGCCAAACCAGCCAAGCCCCCGCCATGAATCAGGATATCGACGTTCACCTTCACCACCGGAAAAACTGCACCAATTTTTTCAGATTCTCCGCCAGACCGGCGAGCGTGCGGCTCGCTCCCGCCAGCTCGTCGGAGCTCACCGCCGTTTGCTTGGTCGACGATTGGATCGCCCCGATGTTACGCTCCAGCTCCTCGGCCGCCTGGCGCAGCGCCTCGATCGCTTCGGTGATACGGCCATTGAGGGTGCGCACCGACCCTGCCTCGCCACGGATGTTCGCCAATGCCTCCTGCGCTTCGCGACTATACTCCAAAGTCGTTCGCGCCACCTCGCGGCTCGTCTCCATCACCTGCACCGCCCGACTCGCGCCGTGCTGCAATTTGGCGATCATGTCCTGGATTTCGCGCGTCGAATCCTGGGTGCGCACGGCCAAGGAACGCACCTCGTCGGCCACCACGGCGAATCCCCGGCCGTATTCCCCGGCGCGGGCCGCCTCGATGGCGGCATTGAGCGCCAGGAGATTCGTCTGTTGGGCAATCTCTTCGATCACGGTGGTCACTTTCTCGATGCTCGCGCTATCTTGCGACACCTCGCTCACCGTCGCCGCCACTTCTTCGAGCGTCTCACCGAGATGGTTCATCGCCTCGGCCGTTTTCTGCACCACTTCGTTGCCGTTTTCCACCTGGCGGTCGGCCTCCACCGCCGCTTCGGCCGCCTGTCGAGCAAAAGTTGCCACCTGATCGACGTTCCCCCCCATGCGCTCGACTGCCGTCGCCATTTTCTCGGTCTCGGCCGACTGGATCTGCACCTGACGTCGATTGCTTTCGCTGATTTCCTCCAATCTCCCAGATTGCACCGCGATGTCGACCGCTGCCGTATTCACCTGCTTGATCGTCTCCAGAAGCCGTTGCAAAGTCTGCTGCAACACCCCCATCACGCTCTCGGGATAGCGCGTATTCAGGCGCTGCCCCAGCTCACCCGCGGCCAGCCGTCGAATGGCCTCGCCCACCTCGTCGGGTTCCGCCCCCAAGGTAGCGAGGATGGAGCGAATCGTCATCGAAGCCAGCGTCACCGAGATCACCAGCGCCACCACGGTCACCAGCAACATCAGGTTACGGAAACCGCTCGCCAAGGATCGCACCTGGTCGAGACTCTCGCGAATGACCCGCTCCTGGTGATCGATGAAGGCGTTGATCGCCGCCAACCACTCGACGTAGGCCGGAGAAACCTCGCGCAACAGCATGGCTTGCGCGGCCTCCACATCCCCGCTCAGCCTCAGCTCGATCACCCGCTGCGTTCCCGGCACCGCCCGTCGCTCGATTTCCTTGATGCGCGACAAGAGGCGCCGATCCTCCTCGGTCGCCTCTTGCGCCATCAGCCGATCGAGTTTTTCCGCCGAATCGGCATAGAAAGCCGCCAAACGTTCGATTTCGGCCACATGTGCCCGGACCGCGGTCAAATCGTGCTCCAGAACCGTATCACGAACAGATATGGCGCGATCATGCACACTCCCCCGAAAGTTGATGGCGTATCGCTGCTTCAGCGTCGCCCCCTCGTTCACGTCAGTGAGCGTGTCATCGATCGATGCAACCCGCTGGATGCCAATGGCCGTGATCAACACCATCAAAGCAAGCAGACAGCCGAACCCCAACCCCAGTCGCTTCGCGACGGTCATCTTTGTCGACATGCTGGTTCTCCCCCCTTGTCTTTCTTGGAAAAGGAACGGCTCGAGCCATCTACTGCGCAGCCACGGCACCGCGGGCGTCAAGTAATGCCACCGCTTGCCAAAGCGTTTCGCGCGGCACACTATACAACAGCTTCGGCCGTCATTCCATTAGCCTGCTGCTATCACGGATCACGAGCCCAAGCGATACGCCTCGAGCCACTCCCCGAGGTGATCCTCCAGCATCCACCCCTCGCGCACCCACTGCTGCAGCGCGTCGCCCTCCTTCTGCGCCGCGTCCAGATCGTGGATGCGGGCGCGGATCGCCTCGAGCCAGGCGTCCGGCCGGTTGGGCACGCGCGTCACCGGCGCGCCGCGATACGGCAGCACGTCCGAGCACACCACCGGCCAGCCGAGGATGCCATACTCCAGAATCCGCAAGTTCGACTTGCACTCGTTGAAGCGATTCACCTCCAGCGGCGCCACCGCCAAGTCCAGGTTCAGGCTCGCCAGTTTGGCCGGATACTGCTCGAAGGGCACGAAGGGATGAAACTCCTTCACGAAGGGGCGAAGCTCCTCCGGACACATGCCGAAGAAGACCCAATCGCACTCCTCGCTCGTCGTCTCCAGCACCTCACGGATCAGCGCCAAGTCACCCGCGTGCTGCATCGCCCCGGCCCAACCCACGCGCGGCTTCGGCCCCACGCGCCGCTGCGACTGCAAACCATTCCACACCCAACCCGGCAGATAATTCGGGATCAGACGCACATCGCGGGCATACTTCTCGATCGCCGCGCGGATCGGCTCGGTGGTCACCACCACCCGGTCGGCCGTGCGCACCACCCGCTTCATCTCCCCCGGCGTGTTGCGATGCTCATAGACCTCGCTCTGGCGTGGAATCTCGCTGATGAGATCATCGAGATGCAGCAGAAACGGAATGCCGGCAAGCTCCCGCACCTGCTGCACCGTCTCCAAATGATCGCTCAGCTCCAGGAACGCGCTCGCGGTGAAGACGTCCGGCTTCGCCCGCTCCACCTCGACGAGCAGAGGAATGCGCGTCTGCCGCACCCCCGGCGCGTGGATGAAACTGCGCTCCACCGCCCTCGCCTGCCATAGCCCCTCCAGCGGCTGCTTGATGCGGTACTCGATCACCCCGCTCAACTGCTCCCACCCCAGCACCCGCACCTTTTCCGTAGGCAAACGCGGATCCCAATTCACCACGATCTCCGACTCCACCCGGTAGTCGCGGTGCGTCAGGCTCAAGTGGCGGTTGTAGGCCGGATCGCGCGCGAGCTGCGGCAACCACTTGCGCAGCATCGCCTCCTGCTCCTTGCCGAAGCGCTGCTGCGCCTTGCGCGCCTTGGCCGGCTCCGCCGCCTCCTGCTGCTGGCTCACGCTGCCGTGATGCACCAGCACCACGAAAGGCGTCCACACAATCTTGTAGCCGCGCTCGCGCACTTTCAGGCACAAGTCGACGTCGTTGTAGGACACGCGAAACGCCTGCTCGTCCAGCCCCTTCACCTCGTCCCACACCGATTTGCGAATCAACAGGCAGGCCGCCGTCACCGCGGAAAGATCCTGATCCACCAACGCCCGGTTCATGTACCCGCCGTCGGTCAGCCCCAGCAAGCCCATATAGGGAAAATCCGCGATGCCCCCCAATCCGAGCAGAATTCCCGCATGCTGCACCGTCGGCGGCTGCGGGAACATCAGCTTCACCCCCACGATGCCCACGTCCGGCCGCTGCCCGTAGGCCACCATGCGCTCCAGCCAATGCTCCTGCAGCACCACCGTGTCGTTATTGAGCAGCAAGAGGTACTCGCCGCTTGCCTCGCGCGCGGCCAAATTGCACATCGCCGAGAAATTGAACGGCTTGGGATAAGGCAATACCCGCACGCCCTCCGCCTTCAGGCGTTCCAGATATGCGCACGCCTGCGGCTGCGTGCTGCCATTGTCCACCACCAGGATCTCGTAGTCGGGATAATTCGTCTTCGCACGAATGCTCTCGACGCAGGACTGGAGATAATCCGCCTGGTCTTTCGTCGGAATGACGATCGACACGCGCGGCTGCCGCGGCCAGCGATACACCACCCGCCAGGTGCCCGGCACGTACCCCTCCGCCACCTCCGCGTCCAACGCTCGGCGCGCCAGATGCGCCGCCAGCGCCTGCCGATGCGCCGGTTCATCCACCACCTCCTCGCGCCCCGCCGGCACGGAATAGAGCACCTCATCCACATGCCCGATCGCCTCCTCGCCGAAGGCATCGAGCACCCGCAGCGCCAGATCGTAACGCCACGCCTCCCCACACTCGCCCCATCCGCCAACCGCCGCGAATGCCTCGCGCTCCACCCACAGGCACGGACCCAGATACGGCATCGAGCGCAGCAAGTCGAGATTGACGTCCGGCCGGAAGAGCGGATCGCGCCGCGTGCCGTCCGCCTCCACCGTGTCCGAATCGCCATACATCAGGCGCCACTGCGGAAACGCCAACGCATGGCGCACCAGCTGCTCCACCGCATCGCCCGCCAGCCGCACCCCCGGCGCGAGCACCGACACCCAGCCCGACTCCACCGCCGCCAGCTCCTCCGCGAGCGCATCCTCCATCCCCTCCGTCGACTCCACCTCACGCCAGCGCAGCATCGGCAACTCCGCCCACATCGCATCCGGCGCCGGCGCATCGGCCACCACCACCAGCCGCCACAAGGGCGCCGACTGCACGCCCAGGCTGTCGAGCGTATCGGCCAGGAGCGGCAGATCGGAAGCCGGACAGGGAACGACGAAGGTAATGGTGGGACTGTCGGCGGGAAGGGGATCGTCGGGGTGGAAGGGGGTGTGGTGGCGGGTGAGGTAGGTGGTGTAGAGGTCTGGAGATAGTTCAGGAATCTCAGCCACATTGAATCGTTCATCAGCCTTTTCAAGGGCGACGGTAAATTCATCAGGCAGTGAACGATCCATCAAAGAAAAGCAATTCAAAGATTCTGCGAAACGAACAAATCTCTCCGATAATGGAATCTCATCAGGATGCGGCTCAGGCTCTGTTACACGCAGGATGGAGACAAACCAGTCGAAGATCTCACGAGAAAATCGCGGATTGTCGCTGAATGGCGGATAACAAAATTTTCTGAAACCACGGGAAATTGCCGGATGCTCTTTTAGAAAATCTCTGAGTCCACCATGTTCCAGAGCCCACACGACATGGGGGAGAAAAGCACCCTTATAATAATTGGCAAAAGCATATTGACTGCACGCAACCCTCTGGATTACATCATCGAGCGGAGAATAATCTCCAACCAAAAACATCGCATTTTGAATCGCTGTACTGAGATACATGAAATGTACAGCAGAGAATTTCAGTCGATGTTCTTTGCACAGAAGATTGTAATAACGAGACAACATGTCACCCGCCCAAGCGGCGTGCGCGGGATAGTGAATAAAACACCCCGGCCCAGGGGCGCTTACAAAATTTCCATAAGACAAACGACTCAGATCCCATAAACACTCAGCAAGCGTGTGGCCAAGAATTGGTGACGATCTCAGGTAATCTATTGCATTTTGTAAAGAATTACGACTAGAAACGTTATACATCGTAACTCTTGCATTCCAACCATGCCAAGCCTGCAATCTTTCAAACAAAGTCTCTCCCTGCATGGATGGCTGATTGACTTTGATAAAATTATTGTCTCCAAAATCGACGAACGTCGACCCGGATTCTACGGCTGAAACATCAGGATTTTCTGAAATGCATTTATATGCATCAATATAGTACTCCGGGGAAAACCAATCGTCATCCGCCATAATAGCAACATAATCAACGCCACTACAACAATCCATCAAAAAAAAGAAATTTGCCGTTGCACCAATATTTTTTTCATGGAAAAAAGTAATAAAATTTTTATTACATGAACTCAAATTAGATAAAAATTCATGTTTTTCCGGATTCTCGCTATTATCAGCAATAAAAACACCAATATCATTTTCAGCAATCGCCCATAACGACGCAATTATTGCTTTCGCTTTCTGTGTCCAACGCACAGTTGGCAAAGCAATTACCATCTTCACCGAATCAGGAAAATTTTGATATTGCTGCATAATATATTCATCCAGTTTTTTTATTGTGCACCGGAGCAAGTCAAGACGAGGTTAATGCTTTAATTCTTCTATAAGATTTTTCCCAAGTTTTACAAAAAAATCTTTTTTACTTCTCAACAAGTTCATTGCCATAAGCAGCGTATAACAACTTCCTTTATTTTTAAAGTACTTTACAATAAAAAGTATTTTATATTCATAAATGCTAAAATCGCTCATTATATCAGAAAATAAATTTTTTATGAAAAATCGATAAAATTTATCAGCTCTACGCTCATTTATTATTCTCAAAAAAATAAATATATTATAATTATGGAACCTTAGTATTGAAATTAATATTTCATCTTTTGTTCTTTGATTTGCTATCAATCCTGTCAAACAACAAAAGTCGTTGAGGTCAAAGGAATTATAATATTTTTCTATTTTATTAATATTGCGAATTAATTTCACTTTGAGAAAAGTATTGTTATTACAAAAATGCTTAAATAATAAAAATAATATCTGATCTGGTAGTTGATAATTTGTAATATAACTACAAAAATAAAACACAAAAAATTCATTTTTTGTGTTTTTGATTTTTTTAAACGATTGAAGTACTAGTTTATTAAAATTTCTATCAAAAAAATCTTTACTTTTTATTTTTTTAAGCAATGAAATAAATTCCCTTTCTCTCGTTAAAATATGATAATCAGCTAATTTCATTATTCATCGCCGGTTTGAATCAAAATGATCGATACGCCTGAATGATTTTCATCCATAACCTCTTCGTCGGTTAAAATGAAATCGCCACCATTGTATCCTGACGATACAAGAAAGTTTTGGGCTACAGCTAAATAGTTACGGCTTTCCATAAGCTCTTTTTCATCATGCTTGCTGAAAAAAGAAAGAAAAAATGTACTTTTTCTTCTTTGACCATTTAAACCAACATTTCTTCGATTAAAAACAGACACTGCACCCATGTATAGCAAATCGCGAATAAGTTGACTCCACCCCAAAGAGTTATTTGAATCATCCCATGATCTTCCTGAAACCCCCATCATTAGAAGCAGGATCTCTTCAGCCAGTGAACGTGATGGCCATAAAGGGTTATTCGACAAGCTAACTGCCATGCATCCTATATCCATATCAGCTGATTGGCAGTACATGAGATTATCAATATTTCCTATCAATAAATATTGAGCTCCAAGATGATATCCTTTTGGACAAATGTTTCGCTTTTTTCCTTTCAAATGCTTAATAGACCTTTTATAGGTGAAAATCGGCCAATGATGATATAGATAATATTGTGGATTATTTAATTTATCAATATAGAATGGTATATTCTCTACCATTTTAGCCTGAAGCAATAATGCCATTTTCTTCTGATATTTTCCATCATTGTGTATATGAGCAATCAAAACATCTCCAATTTCGCAGGCACACGTCTCATTATTACTTTTATCAAAACTTACTATAGGTTTTTGGTGACAAAAAACAGAAGATACTTTTAATGAAATACCATGAGGTTTTATAACTTTATGCAACGCATTGGCAATTAATCTAGTTCCATGCTTAACCAGCATTGCTACAAAATCAGGTTCTTCAGTCTTTTTTAGACTTAATCTTGTTGCTTCAAACATTGAAATAAAAATAGAATCTACAAAATCGAGTAATATTCTATTCCGATTTTCATAAATGATAGATTCGAATTTATTCATAATAATCAATTTATATAATAAAAATAAATCAGGTACGTTTTAAAAACCCATGAGGCGCCGCCGTAATCAACAATTTGTGCTCGATGCTCTTGTCGATTTCAAACTCCGGATGGTCTTTCAGATATTCCCAAACAGCGGTCTTGGGGTTGTTACCTGGACCCCATGGACGATCAGGAAACATGTCCGCAGGCATGTCTTCAATGATCGTGTCAAATACGACGCAATAACTGCCCTTGCTAACCAACGGGGCATAGGCTTGCAGCTCGGCCAGGACGTGTGCGTGGGTATGGTTACTATCCAGACAAACGAGCACGCGAGAATGATCGGCCGCAATACGGTGGACTCGATCAATGATTTCGGGATCGATGCTCGACCCCTGGATCATCTGGATACGCGAAAACATCGGGTGACTTTCAATGGCTTCGCGGTTGTGGGGGCGAATGTCGATATCGATTCCCAACACCTTGCGACGCGACTGACGAGGATCAAAGGTTGTGCCCTGCTCGATGGCGTCGGCCATGTCGAGCAGGGCGAGCATGGAAGCGCTGAACACCAAAGAACCGCCATGGGCGATGCCAGTCTCGATGATCAAATCTGGCTTGACCTGCCAGATGATCTCCTGCATCGCGACGATGTCTTGAGGATATTGGATGATGGGGCGGCCGAGCCATTCGAAATGGTAGGAGTACTTGAGGCGATTTGCTTTTTCCATCCAAGAGACAGTCAACTCCCGAAGAGTTACATCAGCACCTTGTCTCTCGATTTCAGCGTCGCATTCTTTTTTGAATCTCAGGTAGTGATCAGGCATGATCTAAGCCCTTACATTTTTACGCATCGGTCGAGCGGGATTGCCTGACACTACGACGCCAGCAGGAACATCGCGAGTAACAACAGCGCCAGCTCCAACAATGGCATCTTCACCAATTGAGAGACGCGGCAAAATAATAGCACCAGCCCCAACAAAAACATTGTCTCCCAACCTGACACAACCGCACAGAGTCGAGCCGGGGGCAAGATGAACGCCGTTCCCGATAACGCATTCATGATCTACTGATGCACGATGATTCAGTATACATGCCTCGCCAATTGTAGTATCTGCGGCAACATTGGCCAGTGCCAAAATTTGGGTACCGCATCCCACCTTGGCTGAATCACTGATCACAGCTGATGGATGAGCCAGTACGGGTATTTCTATCCCATAATTACGAAAGAGAGCGTGGATGCCAAGGCGATCTCGACCTCGCGCCCCACCAATTGCGGCCAATCCCATTACACCATGCAGTACTTCTTGTGAATAAATCCATTGGCGAAATCCTGCTTCACCCTTATAAACTGGAATATCATGTAAAACGGATTCAACTTCTGCGTTGTCGAATAGGGCCACAACTTTTCCGCCTCGGAGAGAAATAATTTCTGCCAAAACCTTTGCATGACCAGCACAGCCCCATAAAATTACACGATCCAGTTCAGCCATTCATAGTTTCCTTGAGAACATTAATTACCTGGTCCATATCAGATTTTTGCATGTCATGATAGCTAGGCAAGTTGAATGAACGGCTTGGTAAATCCCAAGCATGGCAATTTTCCCTATTTGGAGTAAACATAGGTAGACTTGAAATCGGATAAAAAAACACTCTTGCATCGATATTCTTTGCAGCAAAGGCTGTCTGCAATAGTTCTCGTGTCACGCCCAATTCCTGATCGAACACCACCGTCGGCATCCAAGCACCATTTATCGTTCCAGGTGGCTCAGGATTCATGCGAATACCCGGGATTATCTCCAGATGTTGTTTGTAGTAGGCTAAAATCTCGCGTTTTCGGGTAACCAGTTCATCGATCCGTTCTATCTGGGCACAGCCGATAGCCGCTTGAATGTTGGACATCTTGTATTTGAATCCGACGGCTTCCGGCCAGAATTGTTTGGTTTGCCCCCGGCGCCGACCGTGGTTGCTGAGTGTCAGAACTCGCTCGTAAAGGTCATCGTCGTTGGTGACGAACATCCCACCTTCACCAGTTGTGATCGTCTTGGTGCCATGAAAAGAAAATACACCGAATTTTCCCATCGAGCCAGCGCGTTTTCCGTGGTACACCGATCCGATTGCTTCGGCAGCATCCTCAATGACCGGGATGCCATATTTTTCGCCGATTGCAAGCAGCCGATCCATGTCACAAAGATTGCCATAAAGATGCACGGCGACGATGGCCTTGGTGCGCGGCGAGATGGCCGCTTCGGCCTTCTCCGGGTCGATGCACCAGGTATCGGGTAGGATGTCGACAAAAACCGGCTTGGCACCAAGATGGACGATGGGAGCAGCAGTGGCGATCCAGTTGGTGTCGGCCAGAATCACTTCATCGCCGGGGCCGATTCCCAAGGCGGCCATCCCCATGTGCAACGCCCCAGTGCAGCTGGACGTGGCGATGGCATGCTTGACGCCAAGGTGCCGTTTGAAACTCGCCTCGAAGCGCTCGATGTAGTCGTAACAATGTTCCCCCCAACCATTGCGCGCGGCGTCTGTAGCGTATGCCACTTCCCGCTCGGTGATCGAGGGTTTGGTGTAGGGAATCCTCGGGTTCATATAATCTCCAAAAAAGGCACCGCCATCACAAACTTCCCGCCCCACTGCCGCACGTAAGTAAGTTGCGTGACGATCTCCTCGCGCAGGTTCCACGGCAGGATCAGGATCAGGTCGGGCCGGTGGGCCTTGAGGCGGGCTTCATCCACGATGGGGATCCGGCTGCCCGGCATATATTTTCCCTGCTTGGCCGGGTTCTTGTCGACCACGTAGGGCAACAGGTCGGGACGCACGCCGGCGAAGTTGAGCAGGGTGTTTCCCTTGGCTGCCGCACCGTAGGCGGCGACTTTCAATCCCTTGCGCTTGGCGTCGATCAGGAACAGGAGCAGATCATCCTTGATCTTTTCGGCTCTGCCTTGAAAATCCCGGTAAAACGCCGGGGTGGTCATGCCTGCGGTGGCTTCCGTCTGTAGCATGGCTGCTACCGCGGAGGTCTGTGCGTGGGCGCCGGTATCACTGCGCTGGGCAAACACGCGCAGACTGCCACCATGGGTCGGTAGTTGTTCCACATCGAATACCGTAAGCCCATTGGCGGCAAAAATGCGCTGCACAGCAGTCAGCGACAGATACGAGTAGTGCTCGTGGTAGGCCGTGTCGAACTGGTTTTCCTGCACCATGCGCAGCAGGTGGGGAAACTCGAAAGTGGCGATGCCTTGGGGTTTGAGCAGGCGCTCGAAGCCGACGACGAAGTCGTTGATGTCGGGTACGTGCGCGAGTACGTTGTTGGCCACGATCAGGTCGGCCTGGCGTCCGACGCGGGCCAGTTCTTCGGCGAGCGCCACGTCGAAGAATCGCTCGAGGATTTCGATCCCCTTGGCGCGCGCGGCACGCGCGGTGCTGGCGGTGGGCTCGATGCCGTAGCAGGGAATGCCCGCGGCCTGGACGTATTGCAGCAGGTAGCCATCGTTGGCGGCGACTTCGACGACGCAAGACTGCGGCCCTAGCCGCAGACGCTCACGCATTGTTTCAACGTAGCGCGCGGCGTGCGCGAGCCATGTGCTCGAGTACGAGCTGAAGTAGGCGTAGTTTTCGGTGAAGAGCGCCTCGCGCCCGGCGTAGTCTTCGGTCTGCACGAGCCAGCAGGTTTCGCACACGAGCAGCCTCAGGGGGAACCAGAGCTCGGGCGCGTGCAGTTGTTCGGGGTGCAGGTAGGCATTCGAGGGGGGCGCGGCACCCAGGTCGAGAAACCCCAAGCGCAGCTCACTCGCGCAGTGGCGGCAGTTCATGGGGTGACTCCGGCAAAACCCGTCTCGGCAAGCCAGGGATGCGCGGCATCGCGCGCCGAGAGCGTGCCTACCGGCAAGGGCCAGGGCAGGGAAAGGCGCGGGTCGAGCGGATGTAGGCCGCCTTCGGCTTGGGGTACGTAGGGGTGCGAGTGGCAGTAGAGCAGTTCGACGTCGTCGGTGAGCGCCTGAAAGCCGTGCGCGAAGCCCTCGGGGATCAGGAGGGCGAGGCCGTTGTCACGCGAGAGGCGTTCGGCGTGCCAGTGCAGGAAGGTGGGTGAGCCCGCGCGCAAGTCGACGGCCACATCCCATATCTCACCGCGCAGGCAGGTGACGAGTTTTTGCTCGGCGTGCGGCGGGTGCTGAAAGTGCAGTCCGCGCACGGTGCCGCGCCGCGCGGTATAAGTGTGGTTGATCTGGGCGATCGGCTTCGTCCAGCCGGCGAGGGCGAGTTCTTCGGCACAGAAGAGGCGCGTGAAGCAGCCACGCGCATCGCCAAGGTACTGGCGTTGGATGCGCTTTAGACCGACGAGCGGCGTGTCGGCAACGGTGAGGCGGCTGGGTGAGGGAACGGCGACGTTCATCGACGGTAACCTTGGTCTTGTTGGCAGTATGCGTCGATCTGCCGCCCACACACCTCCCGCAGATCTTCCCCTGCGGCATAGGCACGCTGCCAGGCGACGACGGCTTCGAGCGCTTGTGTGAGATTCCAGCGCGGGCGCCAGCCGAGGCGGGCGCGGGCCTTGGCGCTGTCGAGTTTGAGGGAGTGCGCTTCGTGCGGCTGAGGCGCCGTGTCCGGCTGCCAGCTTGCGGCTTCGCCAAAGGCTTGGGTGAGGCGCTCGACGATCCAGCGCACCGGCCTGGCGTCGTCTTCGGCCGGGCCAAAATTCCACGCTTCGGCCCAAGCGGGGCCGGATTCCGCAAGGCGCTCGGCCAGTATGAGGTAGCCGGCGAGGGGTTCGAGCACGTGCTGCCAGGGGCGGATGGCGTCCGGGTGGCGGATACGCACGGGTTCGCCCGCGGAGATGGCACGCAGGATGTCGGGGACGAGGCGGTCTGCTGCCCAGTCGCCGCCGCCGATGACGTTGCCGGCGCGGGCGGATGCGATGGCCACGCCGTGCTCGGCGTAACGCTCAAGAGGGAAATAGGCGTTACGGTAGGCGCCGGTGACGAGTTCGGCGCAGGCTTTGCTGCTGCTGTAGGGGTCGGCGCCGCCCAAGGGTTCGATTTCACGGTAGCCCCAGAGCCATTCGCGGTTGTCGTAGCATTTGTCGCTGGTGACGATCACCACGGCGCGCACGGAAGGCGTCTGGTGCACCGCCTCGAGGAGATGCACCGTGCCCATGACGTTGGTGGCATAGGTCTCGACCGGTGCCTGGTAGCCGGTGCGCACCAGAGCCTGGGCGGCGAGGTGAAAGACGATCTCGGGCCGGGCGGTGCGCATCGCATCGGCCAGCGCATTGGCGTCACGCACGTCGCCGATGCGGGAATCCATGCTGCTGCCGATGCGGGCGAGCGTAAAAAGGTTCGGGGTCGTTGCCGGCGGCAGGGCAAAACCGGTGACTTCCGCCCCCATCCGTTGCAGCCAGAGCGTGAGCCAGCCACCCTTGAATCCGGTGTGGCCGGTGATGAACACACGTCGGCCGCGCCAGAAGGCGGGTGCAGGCAGGGCGGCATTCACGGCAGACATTACCAGATCTTCCACGGTGCCCGCCCGGAAGTCCACAAGTCTTCGAGCAGATATTTGTCGCGCAGCGTGTCCATCGGCTGCCAAAAACCCGCGTGCTCGAAGGCCATCAGCTCGCCCTGCCGGGCAAGGTTTTCGAGCGATTCACCCTCCCACGGTGAAGTGTCGCCCGCAATGAACTCGAGCACGCCGGGCGAGAGCACGAAAAAGCCGCCATTGATCCAGCCGCCGTCGCCGCGCGGTTTTTCGGTAAAGCCGGTCACCGTGCTGCCTGCCAGCTGCAGCGCGCCGTATCGTCCCGGTGGTTGCACGGCGCAGACCGTAGCGAGCTTGCCATGTGCGCGGTGAAAGGCGATTTCGGCACCCAAGTCTACGTTCGAGAGTCCGTCACCGTAGGTAAAGCAGAAAGCGTCTTCGTTTTCGATGTAAGGCGCCACGCGCTTCAGACGCCCGCCGGTCATGGTACCTTCGCCAGTGTCTACCAGCGTTACCCGCCAAGGTTCGGCGTGCCGTTGGTGTACTTCCATGCGGTTATGGGTCATGTCGAAGGTGACGTCCGACATGTGCAGGAAGTAGTTGGCGAAGTATTCCTTGATGACATAGCCTTTGTAGCCGAGGCAGATGACGAAGTCGTTGATCCCATGGGCGGAATAGAACTTCATCACGTGCCAGAGAATCGGCCGCCCGCCGATCTCGATCATCGGCTTGGGCCGCAGATGAGACTCCTCACTGATCCGGGTGCCGTAGCCCCCGGCGAGGATCACGCACTTCATTGTTTCTCCTTGGCACAACGGTCCAGAGGATGATTTGGACTTATATTTTTCTTATGACGCAGTTTACCCATCTTTGTTCGGTCAGAAAAATCTCGACAATTTCGGCATCCCGGTTTATAAGACTGGATACACTGAAAGCTTTTTCTTTATTCGATATTATCAAATCATTGTTTTCGATGAAGAAATTCCATTGATGAAGACCACTCCAATTTTCTCGTGTTGCCTCATTTTCCGCATGGCTGGTTATAATAAAGCCGCTTCTTTTTGTTACTTTTATCATCTCCAAGATTGCAGCAATTGGATTGTAATGATGATCCAAAGTGTTTTGTGCATGCGTTATGTCAAAATAATTTTCTGGAAATTTTTCTGAAAGGCATTCTGTTTCGCACTTTTCGGTTCGTACGATCGGAGAACCAGCAGGAAAAGGGAGTTGATCATAAAATTCAGCCAAAGCATCAACAGCAGTCAGGTTAATACTCTGCCCATTTATTTTTTTCCCAAGAATTGTCAGAGGGCCGGCACCAACATCGAGAACACGAGGCGGATATGCAGAAACCATTTCCAGGTATTTTCTAAAAAGCCCTACTGCTTCTGAATTAGGATCCGTTCGATACACAAAATCATCCGGCCAAGAAAGACCGCCAGTTTCCATCCATCTAGACCAAAAATCGATTTCTGACTTAATGTTGGCCAGCCATTCGCTTCTGTCCATAATACCCTCGCTCAAAATGGTATTATATTTTTTACTACTTTTTAACAAAAAAATCACAAGAAAAATTATTCAGCAATCAATTCGTTCTGTCAATCAAGCTAATGATCAAGCTAATGATCAAGAAAAATAATTTAAAAATATACGTTATCAGTTAAAAAGTTATAAAATCACCCAGTCCAAATCATTTATCCGATATGATGATCACCCCACTTCTCCATGACAAAGCATCACTGCTATAGATCCGCGAAAGATCTAGGCAGCTTTTTTTCAAGAATAAACCTTGAAATTCGTCAAACTTTTCACAGAATCTTTCTGATATCTTTTCTAGCCGATCATTTCCACCTTGATCAGCAAAAACAGACATATAAAAAACTACGGCTCCAAAAATTATTGACGACACATGTGAGTTTTTACTCACCAAAGTTTCTATCCTAAAAATATCTTCCTCCAGTTTTTTCATAGGAGATTCATTAATATCCAGATGCATCTTTTTTATCTCTATCGGCACTAATGGGCTATCTTCGCTATCATAAAGCACAATGTCTATTCGCCCATCTTTTCTCATAAAATCAGAGTATCTCCCCCTCCCTGATGCCCCAGCCTCATAAATCATGTATCTCGGTTTATATTCAAGAAAGATCGAGGATGATGGATAAAATTCTTTTAGCGTTTTTGCAACAGAGGTGGTAAAAACATATTCTGGAATAACATCTGGATCTCTATTGATAAGCTGCGTATAATCATTTACGCCATTCAAAATACCCTTATGAGAAACCGAAATAAAATTCTTTTGAGTAATTTGCTTTCTCATGTCTCCTCCTTCATTTCAATGGAAATTTTCGAAGCCGCTCGAATTGACGCAGACGCGTCGATCATACATCATCGCTCACTTACCGGCGAGGATCACGCACTTCATCCCCCCTCCCCCAACGCCGCAGCGGGCGGCGTGCGTCAGGGGCATTGTAACCAAATTTCACGGCGAGAAAACAAGGCGTTTCTGCTGCCCACGTCATGACCCCGAACTTTCCCGCTGGTAGAACACCTTCCCCACCCGTTCGATGTGCTCGCGCAGTCCCGGATGGTCGATTGTGTCGAAGAGGCAGAGGTCCACCTGATAAGGGATGGGCGATTCATCCAGTTGCCCTGCGATTCGACCGAGCGTATCGAGGTCGAGCTTGGGGCCGAACAGGGCCAGATCGATGTCCGATCCCGGCCGGTACGTTCCCTTGGCGCGCGAGCCGAAGATCACCGCTTTCTCCACTTCGGGAACTTCGGCCAGGATGCGCCGGATGGTGTCGATCGTGCGCTGGGACAAGCCGAATTCATGCGCTTCGCTCATAGTTCCCTCGCCAGGCGATCTCGCAGCTCCAGAAAAGCCGCATGGTATCGTTCGACGACGGCCGAGACGATCGCTTCGGCCACGGATTGGTTGTACGTATGACTGGAGAGATTGCGCTTCTCGATCATGTCCATCCATATTTCGCCATCGCGCACGAGGCCACGCTTGAACGCTTCTCGCACCGTGCTTCGCGAACCCACGAGCCCCTGGATGCCTTCCATTTCGAGGTAATCTTTCAGGACGTTCCAGGCCAGTTCATGGGTAAACTCGAACCCTTGGATCAGCCCTTGCTTTTCCAGGTCGGTGAGCGGCCGCGTTTCGGACAAGCGAACGGCCGCGCTCAGCTGATTCAACGCCCGCTGAAAATTCTCGAACCGCTGTTTCCAGCGAACGTCATCGACCATGATCCAGTCTCCTCTCATGCCGGCAAGCGCGTTCATCATAGCAGTGCGGCGGTACAATCCTGCCCATGAAACTCGCCACTTGGAACCTCAACTCGATCACCGCCCGGCTGCCGCACTTGCAGCGCTGGATTGCCGACGCCCGCCCCGACGTGCTCGCCTTGCAGGAGCTCAAATGTCCGGCAGAGAAATTTCCCGCGCAAGCGATCGCCGAACTCGGCTACGCAGCAGCCGTGCATGGCCAGAAAACGTACAACGGTGTGGCGCTGCTGGTGCGCGAGGGATTGCCGTGGCGCGAAGTGGTGCGCGGCGTCCCCGAGTTCAACGACGAGCAGGCGCGCCTCATCGTGGCCGAGATCGATGAGCCCGGCAGCCAGACACCGCTTTGGGTCGCGAGCGCGTATTTCCCCAACGGTCAGGCGGTGGGCAGCGACAAGTTCGCCTACAAGCTCGCCTGGATCGAGGCGCTCACTTCTTGGATCGAACGGGAGCGGCTCACGGAGCGCCCCTTCGTGCTGATGGGCGACTTCAACATCGCCCCCGCCGCCGAAGATACCCATCCCGACTGGCCACAGGACGGCATCCTCGCCTCGCCCCCCGAGCGCGCGGCTTTTGCCCGGCTCGTCTCGCTCGGGCTCGTCGACGCCTTCCGCCGCTTTCCCCAGTCCCCGCAGTCCTATTCGTGGTGGGACTACCGCCAGGGAGCGTTCCGGCGCAACCTGGGCCTGCGCATCGACCACATCCTCGTCTCGCCGCCGCTGCTGCCGCGCCTGCGCGCCTGCACGATCGACGTCGAACCCCGCCGCTGGGAACGCCCCTCGGATCACGCCCCGGTAGTGCTGGAGCTCGCCCCGGCGTCAGAATCGGGCTGTTGAGCAGCTAGCCGGCGGGGATCTACACGACCAACACCACCAGGCGCGTTAATACGCGGCTGCGCAAGATCCTCGAGACCCGTAGGCACTTCCCCTGCGATGAGGCCGCCAGCAAACCGATCTGGCCAGCGCTACTCGACATCACCGCCGATTGGAGCCGGGCGGACAGGGATTGAAAGGAGGCGATGAACCCGTTCGCCATTCTCTGCGCCGAACGCTTTTAATCAGCATGAGGATAGAATGGACACCAACTTTCCCTCCGCGCCGCCTGCCTAGGTATAAATCGACCTTCGGCAACCGTCACCGTGGCAAAGTCTCTTCCAGTTTCACACAGAAATTCTGACATACCCGCGGGATTGCCGCCGCGTCCCTTCCTCCGTTCTCCCGTTCCGGCCTTCCTCAGTTTCTGACCTTTACTGTTTGGTTTTCGCGGTTTTCACTATTCCACTAACGCTCGTTTTCGGTAAGTTTTCAGCTATAGTCAAGGAAAGCGAGCTCGCCCTCGAAGAAGGCCGCGCCGAAGGGGCCGGGGAGATCGTGGCCTTAATGAAAGGTAAGATGAAGAACGAGGGCGACATCAGGGCCGCAGAATGGCTCGCGGATCGCATCTACCAAATCAACAGGGGCGACGGCAACGATGAGGACGCCCCGCGGGTTCAGATTTTCATCAGCGCCGCCATGTCGCCGGAGGAGTACAGCCGTGTCATCGAAATCAACGACCGCGACGCCTAGCCGCTTCGCCCGGCGGTTCGCCATCTTCGCCTTGGTCGCTCTGCTGCCTCTCGCCACGCAGGCAGCATCGGAGGAGTCCGCCCCATACTCGGCCCTGGATACGGTCCGCCGTGCGCAAATCGGCACATTCTCGCCACGCCTCGCGCCGCCCGTCCGGGTCGAGAAGGAGGCGTCCAAAGCACCACCACGGTTCGAGCGCATGGAATGTCGCCCCGATCCCAGCCGCCCGCTGGATCGAGCCATCATCTGTACCCCCCGATCTAACAAAAAATTAAATTAGATCAATTTTCTATAAAAAATAATCCTTGCCTAACCCATTCATCCAGTATGGTTTCTCGAAAGCGCGAGCATCTGGCGCTCGCGCTTAGGTTGGGAGATGCCCCGCTAGTGACGTGTCACGAGGCCCTTCCAAGTCGTGATGACTTTGCAGAGGAGCCCGAACATGGCCACCATCGACTTCAAGAACGTCCCCACCGATGTTCCGCTGGCCGTGGAAAACATCGACCGGCTGGCCGCCCGCGCCACCGAGCTTGCGACCGCCTTTCATGGATGTATCAGCAAGATTCAGCAGCAGGTAGCGGAGGCCCGCGGCCGATTCAGCCGCGAAGTTGAGGAGGTTGTCCGCGAAACCGAGACAGCTCCGCGAACGATCACGCCTTGGACGCGACCAGCTACCTGATCGCCGAGGCCACTCATGGGCATGTCGTGGCGAGTGTCTGCGGCGGGATTTCTCCGCGCTTGCCCGATACCGGCCACTGCATCATCTATGTATAAGGCCACGCTGCCCCAAAGCAAAACGGCCACCCCGAGGGATGGCCGCTTGCCGTACAAATGGTGCCGCTTGTCCGACTCGAACGGACGACCTAACGCTTACGAAGCGTTTGCTCTACCAGCTGAGCTAAAGCGGCGCGATTCTGAACCCGTTACCAAACCCTTATTGGCCCTACCTTACAACCCACTAAGCCCCTGTCACTACTAGATTTTCGATCTCCTGACATGCCACTCACGAACCAGTTGCTCTACCAGCCGAGCTACAACGGCATGGAGCGCGACCTAATGCGCTCGGGAGATTTAATATTTTATCTCCATCCCGCGCGAAAATCAAGATCGTGTGTAAGAGCAAAATAGTAATGTCCGCTCTGGGCAAGATGAAAATGTCCGCATCGGGTCGATGCGGAGGTTCTGATGGAGCGGATCGAGATGAGTGGCAAAGAGCTCGAGCGCCTGGAGGTGTTGCGCCAGGTACTCGATGGGGTAGTGAGCCAGAAGGCGGCCGCCGAACGCTTGGGGCTGACGGATCGGCAGGTGCGACGGCTGCTGCGGCGCTACAAGGCCGAAGGTGCGGCCGGTTTGGTGGATCGGCGCCGAGGCAAGCCCTCGGGGCGAAGGTTGGCACCCTCGTTCAAGGAGAGGGTGATAGCGCGCCTGTCGCAGTGCTACGCCGATTTCGGTCCGACCCTGGCGGCCGAGCATCTGGCCGCCGAAGGCTTGAACGTCTCCAAGGAGACGCTACGCGGCTGGATGATCGAAGCGGGGCTGTGGCAGGCCGCCCGTGGGCGGCGCGTGACCCTACACCCGCCTCGTCCCCGACGGGCTCGGGTGGGAGAACTGGTGCAGATCGACGGCAGCCCCCACGACTGGTTCGAAGGCCGGGGCAAGCGCTGCACGCTCGTCGCCTTCACGACGATGCCACGAGCCGGGTGATGCATGCGCATTTTGCGCCGGTGGAAAGCACTCAAGCCTACTTGAACGCGCTGCAGGACTATGTGACGCGTCATGGCCGCCCGGCGGCGATCTACAGCGACCGGCACGGCATCTTCACCAAGCACGACCCGGAGGACGAGGCCCCGACGCAGTTCCATCGCGCCCTGGCCACGCTGGGCATTGCCGGGATTCAGGCACTCACGCCCCAGGCCAAGGGACGCGTCGAGCGCCTCTTTCAGACCTTGCAAGATCGCTTGGTCAAAGCANATGCGGAGGTTCTGATGGAGCGGATCGAGATGAGTGGCAAAGCGCTCAAGCGCCTGGAGGTGTTGCGCCAGGTGCTCGATGGGGTGGTGGGTCAGAAGGCGGCCACCGAACGCTTGGGGCTGACGGATCGGCAAGTGCGACGGCTGCTGCGGCGCTACGAGGTGGAAGATACGGCCGGTTTAGTGGATCCGCCATGGCCGCCCGGCGGCGCTCTACGGCGACCGGCACGGCATCTTCACCAAGCACGACCTGGAGGACGAGGCACCGACACAGTTCCAGCGCACCCTGGCCACGCTGGGCATTGCCGGGATTCAGGCGGCCAAGGGACGCGCCGAGCGCCTCTTTCAGACCTTGCAGGATCGCCTGGTGAAAGCGNGAAGCGGGGCTGTGGCAGGCCGCCCGTGGGCGGCGCGTGACCCTACACCCGCCTCGTCCCCGACGGGCTCGGGTGGGAGAACTGGTGCAGATCGACGGCAGCCCCCACGACTGGTTCGAAGGCCGGGGCAAGCGCTGCACGCTCGTCGCCTTCATCGACGATGCCACGAGCCGGGTGATGCATGCGCATTTTGCGCCGGTGGAAAGCACTCAAGCCTACTTGAACGCGCTGCAGGACTATGTGACGCGTCATGGCCGCCCGGCGGCGATCTACAGCGACCGGCACGGCATCTTCACCAAGCACGACCCGGAGGACGAGGCCCCGACGCAGTTCCATCGCGCCCTGGCCACGCTGGGCATTGCCGGGATTCAGGCACTCACGCCCCAGGCCAAGGGACGCGTCGAGCGCCTCTTTCAGACCTTGCAAGATCGCTTGGTCAAAGCAATGCGCCTGGCCGGGATCAGCGACATGGCCAGCGCCAACGTGTTCCTCGAGACGTACCTCGCCCAGCACAATGCCCGCTTTGCGGTGACTGCGGCAGAGTCCGAGGAGGCGCATCTTCCCTACGAGGGCAAGGCCGAGGAGCTGGCGCGCTGCTGTGCCATGCACTACCGCCGCAAGCTCTCCAAGGACCTGGTGCTCTCCTTCCGGCGGCAGCGCTATATCGTGTGCACGCAGGGTGCGCCACGCTATGCGCTGCGCGGCGCCCACGTCACCGTCGTCGTTCATGGCGACGGGCGCATCGAACTACTGCATGGCCAGGAGCTTCTTCCGTTCAAGGTCTTCGACGTCGCCCAGGACGTGCCCGAGCCCCTTGATGACAAGACGTTGAATACCCGGGTCGATGAGCTCCTCGAGAAACGCACCCCGAAGAAGCCATGGCGACCCGGCCCAGATCATCCCTGGCGACAGTACCCCGAGCCGGCGCCGTCAGGGGGTGGCCAATTGGCCACCCCCTGACGCAAAACCTCCACCCCAACCGGACATCTTTATCTTGCCCAACTACCGGACATTTCTATTTTGCCTTGACACCCCGTGTTTCGTGTGACCAGGCTGTGAGGCGTNCATCTTCCCTACGAGGGCAAGGCCGAGGAGCTGGCGCGCTGCCGTGCCATGCACTACCGCCGAAAGCTCTCCAAGGACCTGGTGCTCTCCTTCCGGCGGCAACGCTATATCGTGTGCACGCAGGGCGCACCGCGCTATGCGCTGCGCGGCACCCACGTCACCGTCGTCGTTCATGGCGACGGGCGCATCGAATGCTGCATGGCCAGGAGCTTCTTCCGTTCAAGGTCTTCGACTCCAGCAACGCTTCGTTTCGCGAACGAATACTCCCTCGTGAGTTGCCACCGGGTTATCATCGCCCTCATCGTCCGTTTGGAGCCGCATCATCGACGCGCCGTATCGTTTGCCGATTCTGGCCGCCTTGGTCGTGTTCTTCGCCGTGCTCTTTCCGCGCCATGCCGTGCCAGCCCAACCAGATGCCGCGCCTTCTCGCTTGCGCGTCGTCGGCCTAGAAGCACACCCGGAATTGGCTGCCAACGTGATGAAGCTGGCGCCTCCCTCGAACCTTGCGTGCGATGCCCCCGAAGTGCGCTGGCGCGCCTATCTGCGCGAAGCGCGCGCCGCGGCTACGTCGGCGCTGCGCGCCTTGGGACATTTCAACGCGACGATCGAGGCCGATTTGGAGCACACCGAGGACTGCAAACGGCCCGTGCTGCGAATCGAGCCGGGCCCGCCCACGCTCATCGATGTGCTGGAGGTGGAGATCGAAGGCGAATTCACACGAGACCCGATGATACGGCGTTATCTCGACGAGCTTCCGCTGGCAAAGGGCTCGCGATTGCATCAGGGTCTCTATGAAGAGATCCGCGACACGCTGCTCAATCGCGCCCGTTCGGCAGGCTATCTCGACGCGCACTACCGGCGGCGCGAACTCTGGGTGGATCCCGCGACGAACACGGCCCGCATCGGCTTACACTTGGACTCGGGACCACGCTATTACTTTGGGACGATCCGCGTCGAGCAGGACATCTTGGACGAAGACTTCGTCGCGCGCTTGTTGCCGGTGACCCAAGGCGACCCATACTACGGCGAGGCGCTGGCCGAGATCTACCGCAATCTGAGCGCCAGTGGTTATTTCGCCGAGGTGCGCATCGACCCGCTCACCGAGCAACGCCAGGCGCAGACCGTGCCCGTCGACGTCGTGCTCACGCCCAACAAGCGCACCGCCTACGGCCTGCGTGTCGGGTTCGCCACCGATACCGGACCGCGACTGGGGGCAGACTCGACGCGACGCTGGGTCAATCGCCGCGGGCATCGGTGGAAGGGCAACGTGGAGTTCTCTCCGCGGCTGCAGCGCATCGAGAGCAACTACACCATTCCGGGGCGCTCGCCACTGACCGATTCGCTCGACTTATACACCCGCCTCGACCGGGAAGACGCCAACGACATCGTCTCCGACTCGGCCCGGCTGGGGGCTCAGTACGCGCGTTTGCGTAATGGGTGGACGCAGGCGCTCTTTGGTGAGTATCGTTACGAGCGTACCGAGTATGGCCGGCAGCCACGACGAGGAGACGGTTTCGTGCTCGCCGGCGTCAAGCTCGGGCATCGCCGATTCGACGATCCACTCTTTCCCACTCGAGGGCATTCTCTGGACTTCACCCTGCAAGGCGCGAGCGAGGCACTCTTGAGCGCCACCGACTTCGTGCAGATCGTGACGCGTGGGGTAGGAGCGCATCCCGTGGGACGTTTCATCTTCAAAGGGCGGATGGATCTAGGGCTCACGTGGATGGATGAATTCGCACGGCTGCCGAAATCCTTGCGCTTCTTCGCTGGAGGAGACAATTCGGTGCGCGGCTACGGGTTCGAGAAAATCGGCCCCCGAGACGAGCGTGGTCAGGTGGTGGGAGGGCGCTACCTCTTTACGGTGAGCGCCGAAGTGATGCACCCGATTCACGCCAACAACTGGTACGGTGCCCTTTTCGTCGACAGCGGCGACGCCTTCGACGGGCGTAGCGACCTGAATCTGAAGACGGGCGTGGGAGTAGGCGTGCGCTGGCGCTCACCGCTGGGACTGGTGCGCCTGGACGTGGCCTACCCCCTCGACATGGATTCGCCTTCTCCTCGTTTGCACGTCGGTATCGGAGCCTCGTTCTGATGGCGGCACGGAAACACTGGATACGGCTGGCGCGCTCCTTTTCCTGGGCGCTGGGTTTGCTCGTACCGGGGATTTTCTTCGCCCTCGCCTGGGTGTTCTTCACCACCAGCGGCACCCAGATCGTAGTACGGATGGGGGTACGCCTGATTCCGGAGCTCAGGATCGAGGCGGTCGAAGGCTCCCTATGGCAAGGAATGCGCCTGAAGGGGGTGGCGTACGATGACGACGCCGGTCTGAGGGTGACGGCGCAGGAAATCGTCTTGGCCGTGGATTGGCCTGCACTGCGCGCGCCGCTCGCCCGCTTGCGTACGCTCGCCTTGACGGGAGTACGGGTCGATCTGCCCCAGGGCGAAGCGCAGACGAACGAAGACGAGCCCTTCGTCCTGCCTGTCTTCACCTTACCCGCCCCACCGCTGCCCGTGTCGCTACCGGCCATCGACGTGGCATCGCTGCTCGTGCGCTTGCCTTCCGGAGAAACGCTCGAGTTCGCGTCGATCGGAGCCCGGTTACGCTGGGAGGCCGACGGGGCAATTTTCTATCATGCCCGCCTCGACGGCCTGGCAGGAGAAGTGAGCGGCGTGCATTTCGCCGAACTGGGGGCCACCGTCTCGGGCGACGGGCAGCGTTTCCGGATGGATGATCTCGCTGGCACCATCCTGGGTGCACGCATTTCGGCTCGCCTCGATGCCGAACCACGAGACGAGGGTATCGCCTGGGATGCCGCCATGGAACTCTCGGCTGTGGACCTGGCGGCCCTGCGACCCTGGTTGGCATCCCCACTGAACGGATCGATCGGCGCGAAATTGACGACTCGGGGTTACTGGGGCACAGCGCCGCTGGCGGTGCAGCTATCGGTTTCCGAGCTGAATGGTGCAATCGAAGGACGTCCCCTCGCCGGACGGATGGAACTCGACCTCGAAGGCGACCGCTTGCGTCTGCGGCCGGCCGAACTCACCTTGGGTGAGAACTCGGTTTGGCTGGAAGGCACCGCCAGCCCGCCTTTCGACCTTGCCTATCGGCTACGGCTGCCGCAACTGGCAGCCCTGCCGCTACCCGGCGGACTCATTCCCCCGATTCAGGGATCGCTTGCGGGCGAAGGGCGGATCGCAGGCACCTTGGATCGACCCGAGGTGCAGGGGCAGCTCGAAGGGCGGGCGCTGTCCTTGGCGGAGTGGACCCTGGCCGCTTTCTCGCTCCGAGCCGAGGTCCGGCAAGATCGCCTGGAGCTTGCTACCACACTCCGTGATTTGAAGGGAGCTGGCAGACATGTGCGCTCGGCGAACCTCTCTGCTCGAGGACGGATGGCGGGGCACGCCCTCACCCTCACACTCGATAGCGACGTGGGCCGAGTCGCCTTGGGCCTGCAGGGCGCCTTGCAGGAAAATCGCTGGAACGGCACGCTCGAGCGGCTGATCCTGAACGGCACCCCAGGCGGGGACTGGCACCTGAAAGCGCCCGCTTCGCTGCGCATGCACGCCTTGCGGATCTCTCTGAGACCGGCTTGCTTCGCCCCGACCAAGTTGCCTTTCGCGGCCTCGGCAGAGACGCTGCGCAAGAGCGAACTCTGTCTCAGGGCGGAAACGAAGGATGACGGCCAGCAGCGTGCCCTGCTCGAGGCCACGCTGCCCCTGGCGCTCCTCGACGCGCTCCTACCGCCCACCTTGAGCTTACCGTCGTCGTCGGCCTCGCTCCGGGCCGAGGCGGAACTGGGGCCGACCCCGGAGCTGAATGTGCAAGTACACGTTCCCGACGATGAAGTGCACCTACACGCTCCCGCCTCCCAACCGCTCGCTCTGCCCTATCGTGACGTCGCTGCCCACCTGACGGTACGAGACAAACGCCTGAAGCTCGAGTTTACTGGCACGCTCACCCAACGCCTCTTCCTGGAAGGGAACATTCAGGCGCAGCTGGAAGGGCGTCGGTCGCTGGAAGGGCTCTTGTCGGTGCGTGCGCCGCAGCTTTCCTGGCTGGGCGAATTCGCCCCCGAGCAAATCGCGCTCGACGGTTCGCTCGATGGCTCGGTGCGCGTGAGCGGAACCGTGGACACGCCCCTTCCACAAGCGGAATTCGTGCTCGATCTATCCCGGCTGGAATTGCCCCCCACGGGCGTGCGCTACGTCGATGGCCGCTTGCACCTGAGGGTGGATCCCTCCCGCCGGGTTGCCCTCGAAGGCAGCCTCGCCGGGGCGAGCGGCGGGTCGTTGCATCTGAACGGCGTCGCGCTGCTCGCCGATCTGCCCCAGTGGCAGGCACGGCTCGATCTCCAAGGAGAAGCGCTGCCCGTGCTCCGTACGCCCGAACTCACGGTGGATGCCAGCCCGAACTTGCATTTGACGGCCGACGAACGCATGGCGCTCCTTCGCGGCCATTTGTTGCTGCCCCGGGCCGAAGCCAAGATCCGTACCCTTCCCGAAGGCGCCGTGAAGGAGAGCGCGGATCTGCGAGTCGTCGGCCAAAGTCCGCCCCCTGCTCCCTACCCCCTCGGTGTCGATGTAGACGTGGTGCTGGGAGAGCGGGTCTCGTTGGAAGGGTTCGGTTTTTCTACCAAACTTTCCGGCAACCTTCGCCTTCGTGGGGATGGCCATTTGCCGCTTGCCGCCTTCGGGGAAGTCTCGCTGCGAGAGGGGCGCTACGAGGCCTATGGCCAAGCGCTGCAGATCGCCCGCGGACGGCTCCTCTTTACCGGCGCTCTCGACAACCCCATCCTCGAAGTACGCGCCGAACGCACGGTCGGTGCGTATCTTGCGGGATTGGAACTACTGGGCAGCCTGCAACAACCCCGCAGCCGAGTCTATGCCCAACCCGCGTTGCCCGAAGCCGAGGCCTTGAGCTTACTGCTCACGGGACATCGTCTGTCTCAGGTGCGTGGAGGTGAAGCACAGCTCCTGCTCGGCGCCCTCTCCAGCCTGGGCGTGAACCGTGGGGAACAGATCGCGCGCGAGATCGGACTGGCCTTGGGCTTGGATGAAGTAGGACTGTCGAATGAGTCGGGAAACGGCAGCAGCCAGCTCACCTTGGGCAAGCGCCTCGGACCCGACTTGTTGGTGCGCTACGCCATCGGCGTGACCGACGGCGTAGGCAAAGTGATCACGGAGTATCGCTTGAGTCGCCACTTGCGCATCGAGCTCTTCTCGAGCCCGACGTCACAGGGAGGCGATTTGATCTATCGCATCGAGCGCTGATCGAGCGAGGCTCAGCGAGCCTCGGCGCCCTCTCGGCGTCGCGCACCGAGCTTGAACCAGGTGTCGATGACGGTGTCGGGATTGAGCGAGATCGTTTGGATACCGCGCTCCATCAGCCATTCGGCCAGATCCGGATGATCCGACGGCCCCTGACCGCAGATGCCGACGTATTTGCCGAGCCGGTTGCAGGCATCGATCGCCATGCCGAGCAGGACTTGCACCGCCGGATCGCGTTCGTCGAAGGATTCGGCCACTAGCCCCGAGTCGCGATCCAGGCCCAGCGTGAGCTGGGTGAGGTCGTTCGAACCGATGGAGAACCCGTCGAAGTGCTCGAGAAACGCCTCTGCGAGCAGCGCGTTCGAGGGAATCTCGCACATCATGATGAGCTCGAGCCCGTTCTTGCCGCGCTCGAGCTCGTTGGCCGCAAGGAGTTTGACCACGCGCTCGGCTTCGCCCACGGTGCGCACGAAGGGGATCATCACCTTGACGTTGGTGAGCCCCATCTCGTCGCGCACCTTCTTCACGGCCTCGCATTCCATCTCGAAGCACTCGCGGAAGCTCGGCGCGATGTAGCGCGCCGCGCCGCGAAAGCCCAACATGGGGTTTTCTTCCTCGGGCTCGTAGATCTCTCCGCCCAGGAGCTTGCGGTACTCGTTCGATTTGAAATCCGACAGGCGCACGATCACCGGCTGCGGATAGAACGCGGCGGCGATGGTGGCGATGCCTTCGGCGAGCTTCTCGACGTAGAAGGCGCGCGGGCTGGCGTAACCGCGGGCACGGCGAGCGATCTCCTCACGCAGCTTGGCCGAGATCTGGTCGAATTCGAGGATGGCCCGCGGATGCACGCCGATGACGTTGTTGATGACGAACTCCACCCGGGCGAGACCCACACCGGCGTTGGGGATCTGGGCGAACTCGAAGGCGAGTTCCGGATTACCCACGTTCATCATGATCTTCACCGGCAGCTCGGGCAGCGTTCCGAGGTCGGTGCGTTGTACTTCGAAGTCGAGCTTGCCGCGATAGACGTAGCCGGTATCCCCTTCGGCGCAGGAGACCGTGACCACTTCCCCTTCTTGCAGCACTTCGGTGGCGTTGCCGCAGCCGACGATGGCGGGGATCCCCAATTCGCGGGCGATGATGGCGGCGTGGCAGGTACGCCCGCCGCGGTTGGTGACGATGGCGGCGGCACGCTTCATCACCGGCTCCCAGTTGGGGTCGGTCATGTCGGTGACGAGCACGTCGCCTGGCTGCACGCGGTCCATCTGGCTGGGGTCGGTGACGATGCGCACCGGTCCCACGCCGACTTTCTGCCCGATGGCGCGCCCATGCACCAGCGCCTTGCCGTGCTGCTTGAGGCGGTATTTCTCCATGACGCGGCCGCTTTCCTGCGACTTCACCGTCTCGGGACGCGCCTGCAAGATGTAGATCTTGCCGTCGATGCCGTCCTTGCCCCATTCGATGTCCATGGGACGGCCATAGTGGCGTTCGATGACGACGGCGTAGCGGGCGAGCTCGAGGATGTCGGCGTCTTCGAGGCAGAAGCGGTTGCGATCGGATTCGGGCACGTCGACCACTTTCACGCGCACGCCCTCTCCCGGTTCGCCGAAGACCATCTTGATGAGCTTGGAGCCGAGATTGCGGCGAATGATGGAGGGCTTGCCCTGCATCAGGGTGGGTTTATGGACGTAGAATTCGTCGGGGTTGACGGCCCCTTGCACTACCATCTCGCCCAAGCCATAAGAGGCGGTGATGAAGACGACGTCGCGAAAACCGGATTCGGTGTCGATGGTAAACATCACGCCGGAGGCACCCACGTCGGAGCGCACCATGCGCTGCACGCCGGCCGAAAGCGCGACTTCGGCGTGGCGGAATCCTTTGTGCACACGGTAGGCGATCGCCCGATCGTTGTAGAGCGAGGCGAAGACTTCCTTGATGGCATGCAGGATGTTCTCGATACCGGAGACGTTCAAGAGCGTTTCTTGCTGGCCGGCGAAGGAGGCATCGGGCAGATCCTCGGCGGTGGCCGACGAGCGCACGGCGAAACTCGCCCCTTCGCCCTCGCGCGCGACGAGTTCGGCGTACGCGGCGCGAATCTGGGCTTCGAACTCGGCAGGAAAAGGCGTCTCCATGATCCAGCGGCGGATCTCGGCGCCGGTCTTGGCCAGCGCCGTGACGTCGTCCACGTCGAGCGCATCGAGCGCATCGTGGATGCGCTGCGCGAGGCCATTTTGCGCGAGGAACAGGCGGTAGGCCTCGGCGGTGGTGGCGAAACCGCCCGGCACGCGCACGTCCGCAGGCAGCTGGCTGATCATCTCGCCGAGCGAAGCGTTCTTGCCGCCGACGATGCCGACGTCGGTCATGCGCAGCTCGTTGAAGGGGATCACGTATCGAGTCATCGTAGCCTTTCCTGAGTTCGTGAGGCACGGAAAGATGGTATTCTAAGCGTTTTCTTCCGTTTTGGTAAGCACGAGACGTCCGCCCGGCGCCTGCATCCCTTCTGCCCATGCTCGAATCCACCAAGCGTACCGTGTTTTACGTGTCCGATGGCACCGGCATCACCGCCGAGACGCTCGGTCACAGTCTGCTCGCGCAATTCCCCGATCTGGACTACGACGAGGTACGCGCCCCCTTCATCGATGCACCGGAGAAGGCGAGCGACCTCGTCGAGCGAATCCAGCGCGTGAAGCGGCGCACGGGAATACGTCCCATCGTCTTCAGCACCCTGGTGCAACCTGCCGTCGTGGCCGTACTGCACCGGGCCGAAGCGCACATCGTAGATCTGTTCGGCACCTTTCTCGGACCGCTCGAGCGCGAGCTGGGCATGCCGAGCACGCACGCGGTGGGGCGTTTCCACGGCATCCTCGACAACCGCAGCTACCAGCGCCGGATCGAGGCGATCAACTTCGCTCTCTCGCACGACGACGGAATCGTGCAGGACGGCACGCTCGACGACGCCGACATCATCCTCATCGGGGTATCCCGTTCGGGAAAGACGCCGACGAGCCTGTACCTGGCCATGCAGTATGCGGTGAAGGCGGCCAATTACCCGCTCATCCCCGAGGATTTCGAGCGCAAAGCCCTGCCGGCGCCGCTCAAGACCCATCGCCGCAAACTCTTCGGCCTGACGATCGCCCCGGAGCGTCTGGCGCAGATCCGCGAGGAGCGACGTCCCAACAGCGTCTATGCTTCATTGGAGAACTGCCGCAAGGAAGTGGAAGAAGCCTTGGCGCTGATGCGCCGCGAAGGGATTCCATGGATCGATTCGACGACCAAATCGATCGAGGAAATTGCCGCCGTAATCATGCAGCACCTGCAAAAAATGCAAAAATACGCCGATCTGTGAGACGGGTTTTTGGAGCGACACCATGAAGAAGAAAACCCGCATTCCCCGCCCGAGTGGCCTGCCGCGCGAAGCCGAGCGCCTGAGTTGGCTCGCCAAAGGGTTGGCCCATTCTGGCAGCCGCATCGAAGATCGCTACTGGGAACGGCTGCTCGGCGAAGCGGTACGCGCCCTGCTCGAAGCCGGGAACGAAATCGCGATCGAACGCGCCCTCGACCACCTCTACCAAAGTGAGCTACAGGCTTACGAAGAGTTGAGCGACGTGCTCGACTCGGAGGCCGAAACGCTCACCGCCTTCGACAAGAACCACGACCTGGTGCTGGTAGCCGCTCCCGTGCTCGCCTGGTCACGTTTCCAGATCCCTGCCCGCCCCATTCCCCAGGCCGTTCGCGAGAACCTTCGGGTACACCTGGGGGCGCACGTCTTCGCCGCCGGGGTGAAATTCGCGATCTTCGACTATCTCTTCAGCCCGGACCAACTGCCCGAGGGATTCGTCGCCACACGACGTTGGCTGCTGGCTGCTGGCAAGGATGCGCTCGCCGAGCGCGATCATGCCGTCGATCGCGATGCACTGCCCGAGTCGGCCGTCTTTCTTTCCGACATCCGCTACGTCTTGGTGGCCGCTGCGGTGCCCAAGGAAAACCCCATCTTCACCTGGCAGGAAGCAGAGGGAGACCGGGATTTCGCGTTTGCCCAATGGCGCAAACAGGCCGGGCCGGTACTCGCCCAGCTCATGCCCGGCTGCGGCACCGAACCGGAATTGCCCGACGCGTACTTCACCGCATCGCGCAAGGCGAACCGCGATGCCCGCCCCTTCGCGATCCACGCCGCGATCGCTTTTCTTGCCGCCGAAGCCAATATCGCCGCGAGCCATCTGCGCGCCGTGGTCGCACCCTGCGAAAGCCAGGGTGAATTCGAATACCGCATCGGACTCGCGCTCAAGCATGGCGGCCAGGTAGTGCACGGCATTCCTTGGCCTCTGCTCGGCGCCGACGAAACCGAAGCCGAAGCGGAGCGGCAGATCCAGGAGACCCTCAAGGCGGTCGGCATCCACGACATCGCGACCTTGCGCCGTACCCTGCCGCTCGAATTCTGCGACGACTGCGGCGCGCCGCTCTTTCCCAATACCGAGGGCGAATTGGTACACGCCGAGCTGCCCGCCCAGGAGGCAAACGAGAGCGACGATCTGAACCACACGCCGTCGGGTCCACGCTACCTGCATTGACCGCCGGCGGGATGGTCAGCCGTGATCGCCACGCTCGCCCCCGGCTGGCTGCTCGGTTGCGTCGCGCTGCACCTGTTGCCGGCGCTGCCGGGCCGGGGGACGTTCTCGGCCCTGTTCCTTGCCGGCGCGCTCGCCTTCGTCCTGGGGTGGCGGCGCTGGCGCGAAGCACCCGACGCGCCGGATCTGCGCGCGCACGGGCTGATTCTGCTTGCCGCCTTCCTGCTCGCCTTCTCCTCGAGCGGCTGGCGCAGCGCGGTGCGCCTGGCCGACCGCCTGCCGGAAGCGCTCGCCGAGCGTGAGCTCGCAGTCGAGGGCTACGTGCGCGCTCTGGGGGCGGCCGATGAAACCGGTCGCCGTTTCGCCTTCGCCGTCGACGAGGCTCCGGCGGGCGTTCCGTCCACCCTGTGGTTACTCGCTCCTGCGGCGCGAAACGCCCCGCCTTTTCCCGATGCTTTCTGGCAGCCCGGTTCGCGCTGGCGGCTGCGGGTGACCCTGCGTCCGCCGCACGGACTCGCCGATGCCGGCGTTTTCGATCGCGAGTTTTTCTGGTTTTCCCGGGGTATCGGCGCCACCGGCCGGGTGACGGCACCGCCCACGGCCCTTCCCGGCACCGTCTGGACCCCGCGGGTGCTGCTCGAGCGCTGGCGCGAGGCGGCACGGCAACGGTTGGAACGCACGGGGGCGCGCCACGGCGATTGGCTGGGTGCGCTGGCGATCGGCGAGCGGGGCGGTTTCGACGATGATACCTGGCAGACGATCGCCGCCACCGGCACGGCGCACCTGGTCAGCATCTCGGGGCTCCACGTAACGCTGGTGGCGCTGCTCGCCGGCGGCATCGCGGCGGCGCTGTGGCGACGCGATCCCGCCCGTCTGCTGCGCTTGCCGGCACGGCAAGTAGGATTGATCGCCGGCGTGCTCGCGGCGCTCGCCTATGCGGCGCTCTCCGGCCTGGGAATACCCACGCAGCGCACGGTGACGATGCTGATGGCGGCGGCGCTGGCCTTCGCCAGCGGACGTTTCGTCTCTTCCTGGTCGGTGTTGATGCTGAGCCTGTGGGCGGTGCTCGTCTTCGATCCCTGGGCGGTGGGCGCGCCCGGTTTTTGGCTCTCTTTCCTCGCCATGGGCGCGATCATCGTCCAAGGCTCGCCCTCGACGCAGGACTCGCTCGCGCCCGAGTCGGCAAGCCTGGAAGACTCCCCACCGTGGTACCGCTCCCTGCTCGCCTCGGGCCGCGACCTCGTCCTGCTGCAATGGCGCATGACCTTACTTTTGGCGCCCGTAGTGCTCGGCTGGTTCGGCAACGTCGCCGCACTCGGCACACTGGCCAATCTGGTCGCCATTCCCTGGGTGAGCTGGGTGGTCACCCCGCTCGCGCTGCTGGTGCTCGTCTTTCCCACCGGATTTTTCGTCGGCGCCTTCGATGCGAGCGTCGCCGCGCTCGAAGCGGTGTTGCGTTTTTGTGCCTCGATACCCGGTGCGATGCTGAGCCTGCCACCTCCGCCGTGGCCCGTGGTGCTCGCCGCTACCGCCGCAATCGCTTGGGCGCTCCTGCCACGCGGCACGCCGGCGCGCGCGCTCGCCGTGCTCGCCGGATTTTCCCTGATTTTCCTCTGGCAGCCGCCGCGCCCGGGACCGGGAGAGGCGCGCCTCACGGTGCTCGACGTCGGACAGGGGCTGGCGGTACACGTGCAGACCGCCGCGCACGATCTCGTCTTCGACACCGGCCCCCGGCAAGGCGGGTTCGACGCCGGCAGCCGCGTGCTCGTCCCCTATCTTCGCACCCAAGGCGTGCGCCGGCTCGATCGGGTCATCCTCTCGCACCCGGACAACGACCACGTCGGCGGCTGGCCTGCGCTCGCGCGGGCAGTCCCCGTTGCCTCCGTGCGCGCCGGCGGCATGGACGAATCGGGCCTCGCGGCGCTCCATCCGCTGGCACTGCCCTGCAGCCGCGACGATCGCTGGGAATGGGACGGCGTGCGCTTTGCCATCCTCCATCCCGACCTTGCCGATCCCTGGAAAGGGCGCGGAGACAACGACGCCTCCTGTGTGCTGCGCATAGAGACGCAAACCGGTGCGGCGATCGTGTCGGGCGACCTTAGCCTGCGCGGCGAACGTCATCTGATCGCCACCTTGCCGGCGCAAGCGCTGCGTGCCGAGATCATCGTCGCCGGGCATCATGGCAGCAAGACGAGCTCCGCCCCCGAATGGATCGAGGCCACGGGTGCGCGCCATGTCGTCTATGCCGTCGGCTACCGCAATCGCTTCCACCATCCAGCCTGTGAGGTCGCCACGGCCTGGCGTCAGGCCGGCGCACGAGCGTGGCGCAGCGACCGCGACGGTGCGATCACAACCTTCTTCGGCAGGAACGAGCCGACGGTGCGTGCCTGGCGTGCGCAAACCCAGCGCTACTGGTATTCTCTCTGGCAAGAACCTTCCTGCGAAGAGGAGCATTCTCCATGAGTCTGGCCGACTGGCTCGAACGCGCCAAGCGCTGGCTCGCCGGCGCGCGCCCCGCCTCACGCACCCCCGACGGCGGATTTGCGCCGCGCCGCACCGACCACCCCACCGAAATGCGCACCGATCACATCATGTGCGTCGGCCCGCATGGCATCCACCGTATGGTCTACTACGAATGGGGCGACCCTACCAACCCCAGGGTGCTGCTGTGCGTGCATGGTCTCACGCGCACCGGACGCGATTTCGACGAACTCGCCCGCGCGCTCGCACCCTATTACCGAGTCATTTGCCCCGACGTAGTCGGCCGCGGGCTCTCCGACTGGCTCACCGTCAAGACCGACTACACGATCCCGCTCTATGTCTCGGACATGCTCACTCTGCTCGGCAAGATCCGCCCCAAGACCCTGCACTGGGTCGGTACCTCCATGGGGGGATTGATCGGCATGACGCTCGCCGCGCAGCCCATGAGCCCGATCGACAAGCTGGTGCTCAACGACGTGGGCCCCGTGCTCTCGGCCGCCTCGCTCGAACGCATCGGGCGCTACGTGGGCGAAACACCGCACTTCGCCAGCCTGGAAGAGGCCGAAGCCTACCTGCGGCGCATCCACGCGCCGTTTGGACCGCTCACGGACGCGCAGTGGCGGCATCTCACTTTACATTCGGTGCGCCAGGACGTGGACGGCCGCTGGGTGCTGCGCTACGACCCCGGCATCGCCGTCCCTTTCCAGACGCAGCCGGCACTCGACGTCGATCTCTGGGCCCTGTGGGATGCCATCCGCTGCCCCACCCTGGTGCTGCGCGGCGCCGAATCGGACCTCCTCACGCACGAGACCGCCGAAGCGATGACCCGCCGCGGCCCGCGCGCCAAGCTGGTCGAGATCCCCGGCGTCGGCCACGCCCCGGCGCTGATGGATCGGAAACAGATCGCCATCGTCGAGGAATTTTTGCTCGATCGCTCCTCGCCCTGAGGTTCCCATGCGCCGCTGGTTCAAACGCATTCTGCCGAATCACGAAGTCGTGCGCGACAATCGCTGGCTGCGTCCTTTCCGCAACACCCTGCTCCATCCGCGCCTGTGGCACATCAACCGCCGCTCCGTATCGGCGGGTGTGGCCATCGGCCTGTGGTGCGGTCTCATCCCCGGGCCGTTCCAGATGCTCACGGCCGCGCTCCTGTGCGTCCTCTTTCGCGCCAATCTGCCGGTGGCCGTGTTCACCACCCTCTATACGAACCCCTTCACCATCCCCGTGATCTATTTCGCCGCCTTCCAGATCGGAAGCTTCCTGCTCGGACGAGAAAACGGCGGCTTTCAGCCCGCGCCCGAATGGGATGAGCAAAGCCTGGGTGAATGGATGGATCAGGCGTTCGCCTGGGTGGCCTCCTTGGGGACACCGCTCTTTCTCGGCCTCTTCGTGCTGGCGAGCACGCTTGCCATTGCAGGCTATTTCCTCGTGCGCGCCTGGTGGCGATGGCATCTGATTCACCAGTGGCAACGACGCCAGAGCCGCCATCGCATGGCGACGACTTCCCTTGCACCTAAAAAGAAGCAGGGATGAGCTGACATCACTACATCATACTGCTACCAGCCGCCCCGACTCCAGCACGAGCCGGCGGTCGAGCCGGGCGGCCAGGCGCTCGTCGTGGGTGACGACCACCAGCGCCATGCCGCGCGTGCGGGTGAGCGAGAGCAGCAATTCGAAGACACGCTCGGCGTTCGTCCGGTCGAGGTTGCCGGTGGGTTCGTCGGCGAGCAGGCAGAGTGGCTCGGTGACCAGCGCCCGGGCGATCGCCACGCGCTGGCGCTCACCGCCCGAGAGCTGGGACGGGAAATGCGCGAGGCGCGCCTCCAGCCCGACTTCACACAGCAGCGCCCGGGCCCGCTCTAGGGCCTCGGCTTTGGGCCGGCGCCGGATCATCCATGGCAGCGCCACGTTTTCGAGCGCGGTGAATTCCGGCAGCAGATGATGGAATTGATAGACGAAGCCGAGCATGGCATTGCGCAGCCGCCCGCGTGCCGCCTCGTCGAGCGCGAACACCGTCTGTCCCGACCAGCGCACTTCTCCGCTGCTCGGCCGATCGAGCCCGCCGAGCAGGTGCAACAAGGTGCTCTTGCCCGAACCCGAGGCGCCGACGATGGCCACTCGCTCGCCGGCCTGCACCGACAAATCCACGCCCTCGAGGATGGTGAGCGGTGCGCCCGCGTCGAGGTACACCTTGCTCAGCCCCTGCGCCTGGAGCACCGGAGCGTCGGGCATCGTCGTCTCACTCATGGCGTAGCGCCTCGGCCGGTTGCAGGCGCGAAGCGCGCCAGCTGGGATAGAGGGTGGCAAGCAGCGTGAGCACGAAAGAACCGGTGAGCACGCGCAGCACGTCGGCAGCGAGCACCTTCGAGGGCAACTCACTCAGGAAGTAGATCTCCTTGTTCCACAAGGTTGCCCCGGTGAGATGTTCGAGCGCCGGCACCACTACGTCGAGGTGGTGCGCGATCGCGAGCCCCAGCGCAAGCCCCGCCGTCAGCCCCAGCACACCGATGGTCGTGCCCTGCACGATGAAAATCGCCATGACGGAAGCCGGGCTCGCGCCCAGGGTGCGCAGAATGGCGATGTCGGCGGTCTTGTCCTGCACCGCCATCACCAGGGTCGAGACGATGTTGAACGCGGCGACCGCCACGATGAGAAAGAGGATGAGGGTCATCATCGTTTTCTCCAGCTGCACGGCGCGGAAGAAATTGGCGTGCGTCTGCGTCCAGTCGCGCAGCCACAGGCCGGCGGGCAGCGTCGGGGCGAGTTGGCGCACCACGGCCGGCGCAGCGAAGAGGTCGCGCACTTTCAGGCGCACCCCGGTAACCGCCTCGCCGTAGCGATAGAGCGCCTGGGCATCGCGCAGATGCACCAGCACCAGCCCCGAGTCGTATTCATACATACCCGATTCGAAAAGTCCAACCACGCGAAAAGCGCGCACCCGCGGCATGACACCCGCCAGCGTGGCCGTGGCCGTGGGCGCGATCAGCGTCACCTCGTCCCCCAGCCCCACGGCCAGGCGTCGGGCCAGATCCGTGCCCAGAATGATCCCGTAGGAATGAGGCTGCAAGGCATCGAGGCTGCCCGCCCGCAGATAATCGGCGAATTGGGCAACACCGCGCTCGAGCGAGGGCTCGATGCCCCGCACGCCCACCCCTTGCACGCGGCCATTGCCGCTCACCATCGCCTGTTCCTGGATGAAGGGCGCCGCCCCGAGCACCTCCGGATGACGCCGCACCCGATCGAGCACCGCCGGCCAGGCTTCAAGCATCCCCCTCTGGGACGACACCTCGATGTGCGAGGCGACCCCCAGGATGCGATGACGCAGTTCGTCCTGAAACCCGTTCATCACCGACAGCACCACGATGAGGGCGGCCACGCCCAGCATCAGGCCCAGCATGGAGACCAGCGAGATGAACGACACGAACGCGTTGCGCCCGCGCGTGCCGCGTTGCCGACGCGTATAGCGCCAGCCGATGAACCCTTCGTACATCGTTCCTTTTCCGTTTTCCGTGGGGCACGTCGTCGACGGTACAATCGCCCCATGATTCCGACCGTCGTCCTCCCCGGCTTGCTCTGGCCCAATGCCGGCGCGCACGGCCTGCTCGACGGCGTTGCGCACCCCACGCTCGAACGCTGGCTCGCCGTGGGCGCCTGCCGTCGCGAATCGCCGAGATCATACCGCGAAACGCTCGCCACCGTGCTGGGACCGGCGCCGGCCCCGCTCGCCGAGCTGCGCCGGAGAGGTGAAACAGGGGCGCCGCCTTCCCCCGGCGGTTTCCTGCTGTGCGCCGACCCGGTGACGCTGACGCTCGCGCGCGATCGCATCGTCGTCACCGAGCCGGGCGAAGCGGGACTCGACTCTGAAGAAGCCGCTGCCCTGGCCTCCGATCTCTCCGCCTGGCTCACGCAGCTCGCTCCAGAGTGGATCCTGGGATTCGAGCTCGCCACGCCGCAGCGCGGCTACTTGCGGCTCGCCGCTCCTGCCGAGGGGGTGCGTTTCGTCCCGCTCGACGAAGCCTCCGGCCGCTCGCTCGACCTCCTTTTACCCCAAGGGGAAGACGCCCGGCGCTGGCGACGCTTGATGAACGAAATCCAGGTCTGGTTGCACGCACATCCCGTCAATGCCGAACGCCGCCGCCGGGGATGGCCCACCCTCGATTCTCTGTGGTTGTGGGGCAACGAACAGCCCGCGGCGAACGCCGTCCCTTTCCGCCGCGTGCTCGGCATGGATACGCTCGATCCCCTCGCACGCGGCTGGGCGAGTGCCGCCGGACACGACCTCGTGCTCGCCGGGCACGACACGGGTCAGACGTTCGACGTGGCGCTCCTCGATGCCGCCGAAGCCCCTTGCCGACGGCTCGACCTCACCGCCTGGCGTACGGCCCTCGCCGCCCTCGATCGCGACTGGCTCGCCGGGTTCGAAGCCCGCTTGCCGCGCCTCTCGCTCCTGCTGCCCGGCGACAAGGCGAGCGTGCGCCTGGAGATCACCCCATCGTGCCGCCGCCTCGCTCCTTTGCGCCGCCTTTTTCGCCGCCCGCACACACTCGCGCGGCTGCTGGAGGAAACCGCCCAATGACCCCCCGTCCCACCGTCCGCCCCACGCCGCGCCGTGCCCTGGAGCGACTGCTCGAAGCCGGCATCGACCCCCTGCTCGCCCGCCTCTACGCCGCCCGCGGCATCGAGCACCCCGCCGAGACCGACACGGCGCTCACACGCCTTCTGCCGCCCGAAGCGATGAAAGGCACGCGTGAGGCGGCCGAGCTGTTGGCCGATGCGATCGAAGCGCAGGCACGCATCGTGGTCGTCGGCGACTACGACTGCGACGGCGCCACCGCCACCGCCGTGGCCGTACGCGCGTTGCGCGCCCTGGGGGCCCGGGCCGATTTCCTCGTCCCCAACCGCTTCACCTACGGCTACGGGCTCTCGCCCGAGATCGTGGCACTCGCGGCCGAACGTTTCGCACCGGACGTGCTCATCACGGTCGACAACGGCATCGCCAGCGTCGAAGGGGCTGCGGCCGCCCGGGCGCTCGGCATGAGCCTCGTGATCACCGACCACCACCTTCCCGGCGACGTCCTGCCCGAAGCCGACGCCATCGTCGATCCCAATCAGCCTGGCTGCGACTTCCCCAGCAAGGCAATCGCCGGCGTAGGGGTGATCTTCTACGTGATGCTGGCCCTGCGCGCCGAGCTGCGCCAGCGCGGCGCGTTCGCAGCCCGCCCCGAACCCAATCTCGCGCAGCTCCTCGATCTCGTCGCCTTGGGGACGGTGGCCGACGTCGTACGGCTCGATCACAACAACCGCATCCTCGTCACCCAGGGACTGAGCCGCATCCGCGCCGGCCGGATGCAACCGGGCATGCGCGCCCTCTTCCAGGTGGCTCGGAGAGACCCCGCCCGCGCCACCGCCCAGGATCTGGGATTCTTTCTCGGCCCCCGCCTCAACGCCGCCGGACGGCTGGAAGACATGAGCCTGGGCATCGCCTGCCTGCTCGAGGACGACCCGAGCCGCGCGCTGGAACTCGCCCAGCGGCTCGAAGACATCAACCGGGAACGGCGCGGGATCGAGGCGCAGATGCGCGAGCAGGCCGAGCTCGCGCTCGATGCCCTCGCGCTCGAGGGTCGCGCCACGCTCACGCTCTTTCATCCCGAGTGGCATCAGGGCGTGATCGGCATCGTCGCCGGGCGCATCAAGGAGCGCTACCATCGCCCCGTCTTCGCCTTTGCCCCGGGCGATGAAGATCTGCTCAAGGGCTCCGGCCGCTCCGTCCCCGGACTGCACTTGCGCGATGCGCTAGACTGGATCAGCAAGAAACACCCCGGGCTGTTGCTGCGCTTCGGCGGACACGCCATGGCCGCCGGCGTGACCCTGCGCGCCGCCGACCTCGCCCGCTTCGAGCAGGCGTTCGAAGAGGCGGCGCACACGATCGGCACCGAAGCGCTGGGCGTGGCGGAGCTGCCCACCGACGGGTCGCTTCCGCTCGAAGCGCTCACGCTCGCCACCGTCGGCCGGCTCGAGGGCGAAGTCTGGGGACAGGGTTTCCCCCCGCCGGTTTTTCTCGACGCCTTCACGGTCACCGAACAGCGCCTCCTCAAGGACGCGCACCTGCAGCTCAAGCTGCGCCGTGCCCGCCAATCGTGCGAGGCGATCTTCTTCGGCCATGCCGAACCGCTGCCCTCCGAGGTCGAGCTCGCCTACCGTCCCATACGCGATGCGTGGAACGGCGTCGAGCGGCTGCGGCTGCAGATCGAACTCGCCCGTCCCGCCGGGGTCGAAGCCGGCAGCGTATAATCCCCGAGCAAAATTTTTACTCATTTTCCAGGAGAAACGATGGACGCCCAAGCGATCAACGAACTCGAAGCCCGAATCCATGGCCTCGCCGAGCGCGGCGCCGACTTACGGAGGTATCTTTGACTACGCCGAGAAGAAAAGCCGGCTCGAAGAAGTCAACCGCGCCCTCGAAGACCCCGCCGTATGGAACGACCCCGAGCAGGCCCAAAAACTCGGCAAGGAAAAGCGCGAACTCGAAGACGTCGTCCTGACGCTCGACGAAGTGGCCGACTCGGCCCAGGCGCTCGCCGAGCTCTTCGAACTCGCCAATGAAGAAAACGACGAGGCCTCGCTCGAGCAGCTCATCCCCGAGGTCGACGCGCTGGATGCGAAGCTGCACGAGCTCGAACTGCGCCGGATGTTCTCCGACCCGATGGATCCGGGCAACTGCTTCATCGAGATCCAGGCCGGCGCCGGCGGCACCGAAGCCCAGGACTGGGCGGCGATGCTCGAGCGCATGTACCTGCGCTACTGCGAGCGCAAAGGCTTCCAGACCGAACTGCTCGAAGAATCCGAAGGAGAAGTGGCCGGCATCAAGAGCGCGACCATCAAGGTCAACGGCCCCTACGCCTACGGGCATCTGCGCACCGAAACGGGCATCCACCGCCTGGTGCGCAAGAGCCCCTTCGACTCCAACGCCCGACGGCACACCAGTTTCGCCTCGGTCTTCGTCTACCCCGAAGTCGACGACTCCATCGAGATCGAGATCAACCCGGCGGATCTGCGCATCGATACCTACCGCGCCTCGGGCGCGGGCGGGCAGCACGTCAACCGGACCGACTCGGCCGTACGCATCACCCACCTGCCCACCGGCATCGTCGTCCAATGCCAGAACGACCGCTCCCAGCACAAGAACCGGGCCGCGGCCATGTCCATGCTGCGCGCCCGCCTCTATGAGCACGAACTGCGCAAGCGCCGCGAGGAACAGCAAAAGCTCGAAGAGAGCAAGAGCGACATCGGCTGGGGGCACCAGATCCGCTCCTACGTGCTCGACCAGTCGCGCATCAAGGACCTGCGCACCGGCTATGAGGTGGGCAACACCCAGGCCGTGCTCGACGGCGATCTCGACGGCTTCATCGAAGCCTCGCTCAAACAGGGCGTCTGACCGGAAGCGAACCAACGATGGCGATCTATACCAATCCCGAAGACCACGAAAAGATGCGAGTCGCTTCGCGGCTGGCCGCCCAAGTGCTCGACTACATCGCCCCCTACGTGCAGCCGGGCGTCACCACCGAGGAGCTCGACCGGCTCTGTCACGACTACATGGTCAACGTCCAGGGCACCATCCCCGCGCCGCTCAACTACACCGGCGGCGGCAGCCGGCCCTACCCCAAGTCGATCTGCACCTCGGTCAACCACGTCGTCTGCCACGGCATCCCCGCGCCGAAGAAACTGAAGAAAGGCGACATCCTCAACATCGACATCACCGTCATCAAGGACGGCTGGCATGGTGATACCAGCCGCATGTTCATCGTCGGCGGCGAGACGAGCATCCTCGCCAAACGGCTGGTGGAGGTGACGTTCGAGTGTATGTGGCTGGGTATCGCCCAAGTGCGGCCCGGGGCGCGCCTGGGCGACATCGGCGCCGCCATCCAGCACCATGCCGAACGCCACGGCTTCTCCGTGGTGCGCGAATACTGCGGCCACGGCGTGGGGCGCAAGTTCCACGAAGACCCGCAGGTGCTGCACTACGGCAAAGCCGGCACCGGCATCGAGCTCAAGCCCGGCATGATCTTCACCATCGAACCGATGATCAACGCCGGCCGCGCGGCCACCTCGGTGCTGCCCGACGGCTGGACCGTCATCACCAAGGATCGCAGCCTCTCGGCGCAATGGGAACACGCGGTGCTGGTCACCCACACCGGCGTGGAAGTACTCACCGTCTCGCCCGGCTGCCCGCCGCCGCCCGAGATCGTGCGCGAGCGCTTCGGCCATGGCTTCATCGGCTGAACACCTCGCCCCGCTCAAGGACGAACTCGCCACGGGGCGCGAAGCGTTCGCGCGCGCCTTCCTCGAAGGCTCCCTCTCGCCGGCGCGCTATCTCGCGCGCCACGCGCACCTGGTCGACGAAACCCTGCGCCGCCTGCTCGAAACCCATCCCTTGCCGCGCGGCGCGGCGCTCCTGGCCGTGGGCGGCTACGGCCGCGGCGAACTCTACCCCCACTCCGACATCGACGTCCTCATCCTGCTGGCCCAAACGGCGGATGCCGAAGACGAGGCACGGGTGCACGCACTCGTGGCGGCGCTGTGGGACGTGGGCTTGCAGGTCGGGGCGAGCGTGCGCACGATCGAACAGTCGCTCGCGCTCGCCGACGAGGACATCACGGTCGCCACCACGCTCCTAGAAACGCGGCTGCTTGCCGGCTCGCGCACGCTCTACCACGCGTTCCGCGAACGCTACCGTACCTGGCTCGACCCACGATCCTTTTATGAAGCCAAGCGCCAGGAACAGGAACAGCGCCACGCCCGCATGCTCGGCTCACCCTTCGCGCTCGAGCCCAATTGCAAGGAACACCCCGGCGGATTGCGCGACCTGCAGCTCCTCATCTGGATCGCCCGGGCGCTCGGTTATCGGGGCGGCTGGGCGGCGCTTGCCACCAAAGGTCTGCTCACCCCCGCCGAAGCGCAGGCGCTGTCGCGCTGCCAGAGTTTCATCGCCCGTGTGCGCATCCATTTGCACTTACTCGCACGCCGCGCCGAAGACCGCTTATTGTTCGATCATCAAGAGAAACTCGCACAGTGCCTGGACATTGCCGGACAGGATGGTCGTCGCCCGGCCGAAGTCTTCATGCAGCGTTACTACCTCACCGTCAAGCAGGTGTTACAGCTCAACGCCATCCTCATGGCTACTTTCGCCGAAGCCCTCTTCCCCGAGCGCCAGCGCCTGCCCTTCCCCATCAACGAGCGGTTCCAGCAGCGGGGCGACCGGCTCGACGTGGTGAGCGAGGACACTTTCGTACGTCACCCCGAGGCGCTCCTCGAAGTCTTCCTGCTGCTCGCACAAAGAAGCGAGCTCACCGACCTCACCGCTCGCACCCTGCGTCTGCTGTGGGCACACCGCGAGCTCATCGACGACGCCTATCACCTCGAACCCCGCCACCAGGCACTCTTCCTCGACCTCCTGAAACAGCGCCGCGGCATCGTGCATGGCCTGCGGCGGATGAATCAGTTCGGCATCCTCTCGCGCTACCTCCCTCCCTGGCGGCGCATCATCTGCCAGATGCAGTACGACCTCTACCACGCCTACACCGTCGATACCCATACGCTGATGGTCGTACGCAACCTGCGCTGCTTCACCATGGGCGAACACGCGCACGAATATCCGGCGATGAATGCGCTGATGTTCGAGTTCGGGCAACCCTGGCTGCTCTACCTCGCCGCGCTCTTCCACGACATCGGCAAGGGACGGGGTGGGGATCACAGCCTCATTGGCGCGGAAGAGGCCGAACGATTCTGCCGCGAACACCGGCTCGATTCGTCAGACGCCGAACTCGTCGTCTGGCTCGTGCGCCATCATCTGGAAATGTCACGTACGGCGCAGAAAGAAGACATCAGCGATCCTGAGGCCGTGGCGCGCTTCGCCACGCTGGTGGGGGACGAACGTCGCCTCATCGCCCTCTATCTCCTCACCCACGCCGACATCCGCGGCACCAGCCCCAAAGTGTGGACTCCGTGGAAAGAACGGCTACTGCACGATTTGTTCGAAGCGACGCGCCGCCACCTGCGTCAGAGCCGTCAAGGAATCGCGCACGATCCGCTCACCACCCGGCTCGAAGACGCCCGCCGTTTGCTGCGATTCCACGGCCTGCGCCCCGAGGCCGAGACCCCATTCTGGCACACGCTAGATACCGCCTACTTCCTGCGCCACTCCCCCGAAGAGATCGCCTGGCACACCCGCATCCTCTACGGACGCTTCCAACAGGAAGAGCCGATAGTACGCGCACGGCTGTCGCCGGAGGACGGCGGCATCCAACTCATGGTCTATACGCGCGACGCCCCCGAGCTGCTCTTGCGGCTCATCGCCTACCTCACTCAGCTCGGGCTCGAAGTCTGGGAAGCGAAAATCCACACCACCCATGCCGGCCACGCGCTCGACAGCTTCGTGCTACGGCCTCCGAACGATCTGCCGGCGCGTGAACTCCTGCCCTTACTCGAATACGAACTCCCGCGTCGGCTGAGCCAGCCAGGCTCTCCCCCCGAGCCCGATCTCGGCAGCAGGCGCCTTCCACGGCTGGTACGCCACTTCCCCTTTACCCCGCAAATCCAGCTCAATCCAGACGAACGGGGCCTACACTACGTCCTCAACGTCACCGCCATCGATCAGCCCGGGCTGCTCTATAAAATCGTGCGCACCCTGGCACGTCACGGGATCGCCATCGACATGGCGCGCATCGACACGCTGGGCGAGCGTGCCGAAGACACATTCCTCATTCGCGGCGACGCGCTCGAATCCCCGCAACGACGCCACGCGCTGGTCAGCGAACTCACCCGTGCGATCGACTTGTCTCAAGCGGCAAAATAGACCCAAACCACGAAAGCCAACGCCAAGCGATACCACGCGAAACCGATGAACGAGTGACGCGCGATGAAGCCGAGCAGGAAGCGCACCGCCGCCAAGGCCGAAACGAAGGCCACGGCAAAACCCACGGCGATCGCAGCGAGATCGTCTCCGTTGAGCATCGACCAGTTCTTCGCCACGTCATAGATCACCGCCGCGAACATCGTCGGGATCGCCAGGAAGAACGAGAATTCCGTCGCTGCCTGACGCGACAGACCGAACGCCATCCCGCCGATGATCGTCGCCCCCGAGCGCGAGGTGCCCGGGATCAAGGCCAAGCTCTGCGCAAACCCCACTTTCAAGGCATCGCGTATCCGCATGTCGTCGACGCTATGGATGCGCGGTGCGGGTCGCCATCGCTCCACCACGAAGATGAGCACCGCCCCCAACGCCAGCGCGAGAGCCACCATCGGAGGGTTGAAGAGATGCGCCTTGATCGCCTTGTGCGCCAAGAGCCCGATCACTGCCGCAGGCAAAAAAGCAACGCAAAGGTTGACGAGGAAACGCCGTGCAGCGGGATCATGCCCCACGCCCCGGGCCACTCTGAAGAGCCGATCGCGGTAATACCAGCACACGGCCAGAATCGCCCCGAGCTGGATCGCCACGTTGAAGACTTTGCTCGCCTCGTCCGTGTGTCCCAGCAGATCCTGCACGATGATGAGGTGTCCCGTCGACGAGATCGGCAAGAATTCCGTCGCCCCTTCCACCAGTCCCAAGAGCGCCGCTTCCCACCAAGTCATCCCCGCCATCGATATCCCCTTCCGTCACCCACCCACGAACCTCAGCCACAGCACCCCACCCCATACGAGCGCGGCGCACGCAATCGACAGCAGCACGGCGGCACTTCCCAGATCCTTCGCCCGCGCCACCAGCGGATGGGCTTCGGGATGCACCAGATCACACACCGCTTCGATCGCCGAATTGAGCAACTCCACGACCAACACCACCAAAGTCGCCGCGACCAACAAAGCTCGCTCGACCGACGTTCGTCCCAACAGCAAGGCGAGTGGCACGGTCATCACGAAGACGAGCACCTCCTGGCGAAACGCCATTTCATGACGCCAGGCCGCACGCAATCCCTGCCAGGAATAGACGAAGGCGACGAGCGCATGCCGCCACCCTCCCTCGTTCTTGCGCACGATCCGTCCTCAGCCCGCCCGCTCGAAGCGCGCGATCGACTCGACGTGCGCCGTATGCGGGAACATGTTGGCCACCCCGGCCGATTCCAGCCGATAGCCCTTCTCATGCACCAGCACCGCCGCGTCGCGCGCGAGCGTGGCCGGATTGCACGAGACATAGACGATGCGCCGCGGCCCCCGGGCCGGATCGATCGCCTTGACGAGCTCGATCGCCCCGTCGCGCGGCGGATCGACCAGCCACTTGTCGAAGGCACCGAGCGCGGCGAGGCTGTCGGGCGTGACGGTGAAGAGGTTGGCGGCATCGAACCGGCAGCGTTCGGCCAGGCCGTTCGTATGCGCATTCTCCAGGGCGCGCGCCACCAGCGCCTCCGAACCCTCGATGCCCAGCACCTGCGCGCCCCGGCGGGCGATCGGCAGGCTGAAGTTGCCCAGCCCGCAGAAGAAATCGGCGATGCGCTCGCCCGGGCAGGGCTCCAGCAAGTCGATCGCGCGGCGTACCAGCAAGCGATTGACGGCCACGTTCACCTGGGTGAAATCGGTGGGCGTGAACCGCAGCGTCAGGCCGAACTCGGGCAGCCGGTAGGCCAGAGGCCGCCCCTCGCCGAGGAAGAGCGGGACGATCGAATCCGGCCCCTTCGGCTGCAACCACACCTGCACCCCGTGCCGCGCCCCGAAGGCGCGGAGCGCCTCCAAATCGACCGGCAGCAACGGCACCAGATGGCGAAAGACGAGGACGGTGGTCCCGTCGTCCCCCACCGCCACTTCCAGCTGGGGGATGCGGTCGGGGCAAGAGAGCTCGCCGATGAGGGTGCGCAGCGTCGGCAGCAGCGCCGAGACGTGCGGCGGCAGGATCTCGCAGCGCGTCATGTCAGCAATGTAGCTACTCTTGCGCTCGCGAAACCCCACGAGCACGCCGCCTTTCTTCGGCACCAGGCGCACCCCGATGCGCGCGCGGCTACGGTAGCCCCAGTAAGGCCCGTGGATTGGCGCGAGCAGCCGGGCGGGACGCACGCGAGCGATGTGCCACAGCGCGTCTTCCAGCACCCGCTGCTTGGCTGCCACCTGCGCCGCCGGTTCGAAATGCTGCAGGGCGCAGCCGCCGCACACGCCGAAGTGCGGGCAACGCGGCGCCACGCGCTGGCTGGAAGGGCGAACCACCCGCGTGAGCCGCCCCAGCTCGTAGCTCGGACGGCGCCGCACTACGGTGAACTCGACCAGCTCGCCGGGCAGCGCCCCTTCGATGAAGACGGCCTTGCCCTCGACGTGCGCCACGCCGCGACCCTCGAGATCGAGCGATTCGATGCGGACCCGATCCATCGACCCTACTGCAGTTCTTCGTAGAGCAGTTCGAGGATCTGCTTGGCCGTCTTCGAGGTATCGGGCTGGCTGTCCAGAGTCAGTACCTGAACCACGGACTTGTCCCCCTGCCCGGAAACGCTCACCCGATACTGGGTATTCTGCTGCGGCTTGTCGCTGCCTCGCCAAAAGGCCAGACGCGATAGCCAGCCACCGCTCTGGCCGCTATCGAAGTCCGGATCGAGATAGCGCACGGTGTAGATACCCTCCGCCGGATCGCGATCCTCGACGGTAAAGCCGATCCGATCCAGCGCCAGCCCCGTGCGTCGCCATGCCCGGTCGAAGTTATCGTCGACGACGAGGCGGGCGACATTGCCATCGGTTTCGAGCCGCGCGCGCAGGTTGGGCCGAGCTTGCGCCAGCATCTGCTGCGCTTGCTCTTCCTTGACTCCGAGGTAGACCATGAGGCGGCGCAACATCTCGGCCTCCAGATCGGGATCGGGCGGACGCGGTTGCCAGATGGTACGGTCTTTGGCCTCGGTCGGGTAAATCTCCTGCATGCCGCGATGCGAGATGTAGATCTCGATCTCACCCGGCTTCTTGCCCGGTTCGATGCGCATGCGGAATTTGTCGCGCTCGGGCGTGGAGTAGAGGCTGTCGATGAGCTTGCCGAGCGTATTGCGGATGAAGTCTTGGGGGATTTTCGCGCGATTCTCCGCCCAATCGGTCTCGAGCACGCCGATGTCGGGTCGATCGACCGCCAGCGAAAAGCCCATCGTGAGCCAGAAATCCCGCAGTTTCGGCCAAAGTGCATCGGGCGTGCCCTCGACCACGAGCCAGCGCTGCGTGCCGGCGCGCTCGATGCGCATCCCCTCCTTCGGCTCGACCAGCACCTCGCGCTGCGAGGCGTCTTTGGGCGCGTTGCGCTCGGCGACGTAGGTCGAGAACGTGGCCCCCCCCTTTCCCGCCGTGGTCGGCACGACGAAACGGTCTTCCTTGGCCGGAGAGACGAGATCGGGCGGCACCTCGAGCGGTGCCACCTTCTGCTCACTGCGGTAATCGATTTTTTTGCCTTGGAGCAGCTCATTGCTGCTGCAACCGGAGAGCACGCCGACGGCCGCCAGCGCCGCGAGCGAGCCGGCCAGTTCGCGTGAGAAGAAAGGCTTCATGCAGTCGTTTCCAGAATTCAAAGCGAGAGAGTAATACCAGCGCGCGCCAGGGCGGCGCGGACGCGGTCGTGGTAATCCGGCGAGAGCGTGGTGAGAGGCAAACGGATGCCATCGGCGATCCGACCCATGCGCGCCAGCGCCCATTTCACCGGAATGGGATTGGCCTCGCAGAAGAGGTCGCGGTGCAGGCCGACCAGGCGGCGGTTGCACTCGCGTGCCCGCGCGGCATCGCCCGCCACCGCCGCCGTGCACATCTCGTGCATCAAGCGGGGGGCGACGTTGGCAGTGACCGAAATCGTGCCGTGGCCGCCGAGCAGCATGAACGCCATCGCCGTCATGTCGTCGCCCGAGTAGAGGAGGAACCCCTCGGGCGCCCGGTCGATGAGATCGCACGCACGATCGAGGTTGGCGGTGGCATCCTTGATGCCGACGATGTTGGGAATCTGCGCCAAGCGCAAGGTCGTGTCGTTGGCCAGATCGGCCACGGTGCGCCCCGGCACGTTGTAGAGGATCATCGGCAGATCCACCGCTTCCGCGATGGCACGAAAATGGCGGTAGAGCCCCTCCTGCGTCGGACGGTTGTAATACGGCACGACCGAGAGATGCGCCGTGGCTCCGGCCTCCTGCGCCGCTTGGGCGAGGTAGATCGCCTCGCTCGTGGAATTGGCCCCCGTGCCGGCGATGATGGGAATACGCCCGGCGGCGTGCGCCACGGCCACACGAATGAGCTCGACGTGTTCCTCGAACGACACGGTGGGCGATTCGCCCGTGGTGCCGACCACGACGATGGCGTCGGTCCCTTCGGTGATGTGCCAATCGATCAGGGATTTGAATCGCTCCCAGTCGAGGCTGCCGTCTTCGTGCATGGGGGTGACGATCGCGACCAGTGAGCCGGTGATGCGGTTCATGCGAGCGGTTCCTGCAAAGAATTGCGCAAAGGTTGTATTGTACGTTGGAGACTCAGCTTTCCGCGAGCGCCTTGATATGGGCGACGGCCGCGCGTGCGAGCGAAGATAGATTGTACCCACCTTCGAGCGTCGAGACGATGCGCCGATGCCCACACTCCTTCGCGACATCGACGAGTTGCTGCGTCACCCATGCGTAATCGTTCTCGACGAACCCCAGACTGCCCATATCGTCTTCGTAATGAGAATCGAACCCGGCCGAGATGAAGATCATCTGCGGCTGGTGTTCGCGTAAAGCGGGTATCCAAAGGTCCCAAACGATTTGACGAAAGGCGTCGCCCCGGGTTCCCGCCGGTACCGGTACGTTGACCATGTGTTTGGGCGTATCCTCGGTACCGCTATAGGGATAGAACGGATGCTGGAAGATGCTCACCATCACCACCCGAGGATCGTCGCGGAAGATGTCCTCGGTGCCATTGCCGTGGTGTACGTCGAAATCGACGATGGCCACGCGTTCGAGCCCGTGGGCTTCCAGCGCGTGCAGGGCTGCCACCGCCACGTTGTTGAAGAAACAAAACCCCATGGCCTTGGCGCGTTCGGCGTGATGACCAGGCGGACGCACGAGGCAAAAAGCGTTCTCCACTTCCCCCTTCATCACCAGATCGACGGCGAGCACACCGGCGCCGGCCGCGCGCAACGCCGCGCGCAGGGTGTGTGGATTCATGGCCGTGTCCGGGTCGAGGTGAACCAAACCCTTTTCTGGTGCGCTCGCAGCGAGCGCATCGAGATATTCGGCGGTGTGCGCCCGCAGGAGGTGCTCACGCTCGGCCAAAGGCGCATCGTAATAGACGAGATACTGGTCGAGACCGGTGGCGATCAGCCGATCCTGGATCGCCGCCAGCCGCTCGGGACATTCGGGGTGATAGGAACCCATCTCGTGCAAGGCGCAATCGCGATGGGTGATCAGGGCGGTCATCGTCATCGTGGGGATCCCCTCCATGAGCGGACGAGCTCCCGAGACCGTCTCCTCCCTCTGGCCCGTCCGTATCGGCTATTATCGGGTCTTTCCCCCCGGCTGGCAATCTCCCTCCGATGAGCCCCTCGACCACTCCGCTCCACGAACGTCTTCGTACGATCCGTCGCGCCCTCGAATCCGTGCTCCTGGGAAAAGAGAAAACGATTCGCCTGGCGCTCGCCGGGCTGCTCGCCGGCGGGCATCTCCTCCTCGAAGACCTGCCCGGCGTCGGCAAGACGACTCTGGCACAGGCGCTCGCCCGTGTCTTCGGACTCGACTTCGGACGCGTCCAGGGCACGAACGACCTCCTGCCTTCCGACTTGCTCGGTCTTTCGGTCTTCGACGAAGTCGGGCGCGAGCTGCGTTTCGTGCCGGGACCGATCTTTCATCAAGTACTGCTCGCCGACGAGCTCAACCGCGCCTCGCCCAAGACGCAGAGCGCCCTGCTCGAAGCGATGGCCGAGCGCCAGGTGACCATCGACGGAGTCACACACGCCCTGCCCGAACCTTTCTGCGTCATCGCCACGCAGAACCCCCTCGAACAGGTGGGCACTTACCCCTTGCCGGAGAGCGAGCTGGATCGCTTCCTGCTGCGCCTGGAAATCGGCTATCCGCCGCCGGAAGTAGAAAAACGCCTGCTGGCCGGAGAAGGCGGCGCCGCGGCCTTGGCCGCCCTGCGCCCGTTGGCGGACGCCACCGAGTTGCGTGCCTGGCAAGCCGACGTGCGTTCCCTGACGGTGCGCGAGGCGCTCCTCGACTACGTGCTCTCACTCGTACAGGAGACGCGCACGCATCCGGGCGTAAGGCTAGGCTTGAGCCCCCGCGGGGGACTTGCCCTGCTCGCCGCGGCCCGTGCCCATGCCTTCCTCGCGGGCCGAGACTTCGTCTTGCCCGAAGACGTGCAAGCCGTGTTCGTCGCCGCCACAGCCCATCGCCTGGTGCTGCGCAGTGGCGAACGCGAAGCCTGCACGAACACGGCCCTGCGAATTCTCTCCACGGTGCCGGTGCCATGAGCCTGCGTGCCGTTTCGATCTGGCGCAACTGGCTGGAGCGCTGGCAGCGCCGCCGCGCTTCCGCCTCCGAAGGCACGATCACCGTCACCCACCGCACCCTCTACATCCTCCCTACCGCGGCCGGGGTGGGATTCGCCCTTGCGCTAGTCGTGCTCTGGCTGCTCTCCATCAACTACCTCCTTTCCCTGGGTCACGCCCTCGTCTTCTGGCTTGCGGCCGTTGCGGTCGTGGCGATTCCTTCCACCGCCGCCACGCTGCGTGGCGTGACGATCGAGGTGAGCGAACCCGAAGCCGTTTTCGCCGGCGAACACGTGCGCTGGCCGGTCACGCTACGCGCCCACACGGCGCGTTTGCGTCCTTTGGCGCTCAGTGCACCCGATGCGCACGCCTTCGCCGTGCTCACGCCTACCGCGGGATCCGTACGGGTTTTTCTCGAGCAGGAAGCCGGGCAGCGCGGCCTGCGTCGCCTTGGACGCCTCACCGTCGCCACGCGTCACCCTTTCGGCTGGTTCCGCGCCTGGACGGTGCTCTGGCCTACGGTCACCGCCTGGGTCTATCCCCGGCCCGAGCCCGAGGCTCCACCGTGGAGCGTCGCTGCGGCCACGACCGACGGAGCGAGCGCACACGCTCGACGCCTTCGCTCCGGGGAAGAAGACTTCGACGACCTCCGACCTTGGAGGATGGGCGAGCCGTTGCAGCGGATCGTGTGGAAGATCGTCGCCCGCGGCGGTCCGCGCATGCTGGCCCGCAGAGAATCCCCCGCCAGTGGCTCCGTGTTGCTGCGCTGGAGCGACACGCTCAGCGCAGGCGAGACGGAATCGCGCCTCTCACGTCTGTGCGCCTGGGTGCTCGCCGCCCATCGCCAAGGACTGGCTTTCGGCGTGGAATTACCAGGCATCATCGTACCCCCCAACCGGGGCGAATCCCATCTTCACGCCGTGCTCCGCCGTCTGGCACTTTTTCCATCGGAAACCTCATGAGCGAGTCCGCTCCGATCGCCCGACTGTTGCGCAGACTGAACCGGCTCACAGGCCGCCTTGCCGGTACCGCCGCCGCACCGCTCGCGCTGGCGCTCGTGCTCGCCTTGGGGAGCCAATTCGTCGAATTTCCTCTCGGCATCCAAGCCGGAGTCGCCCTGCTTGCCTTCGTCTGGTTCCTGCGCCGGCGCCGAGAGCTGGGAGCACTCGGCGGTTGGCGTCTGTGGCTGACGGGTTTGGCCTGCGCACTCGTCGTGCGTTGGCAATATCCTGAATCCGTGGGAAACCTGTCCCCGATCAATTGCAACC
>NZ_JAAAUB010000051.1:0-306 GCF_012911495.1 Tepidiphilus baoligensis | reverse complement strand
TACCAGGATGTTCAGGTCCTGCCCAAGCTCGACGAATTGAAGCTCGGAGGCCCCAGGACACTCATCGTCATCAAGCCCGATGGCAAGGTTCCCCCCAGTAAGCTCCCGAACTTCTTCGACTATCAGCAGGAGAAGAACAACCTACTGGTGCTCACGGGTCAGGACAGCTTGTTGGCGGATGCTGTCGAGGAGCGTCTGCGCGAGCTCTACGCCATCGAGCAGATCCACAAACGGCTTCGCCCCGGCGACACGCTGTTCGAAGATTCGCGCGACCGACTGGAAGAAGCGGAAGACCGCTTCGGCAAG
>NZ_JAAAUB010000050.1:0-306 GCF_012911495.1 Tepidiphilus baoligensis | reverse complement strand
TACCAGGATGTTCAGGTCCTGCCCAAGCTCGACGAATTGAAACTCGGAGGCCCCAGGACGCTCATCGTCATCAAGCCCGATGGCAAGGTTCCCCCCAGTGAGCTTCAGAACTTCTTCGACTATCAGCAGGAGAAGAACAACCTGCTGGTGCTCACGGGTCAGGATAGCCTGTTGGCGGATGCTGTCGAGGAGCGTCTGCGTGAGCTCTACGCCATCGAGCAGATCCACAAGCGGCTTCGCCCTGGCGACACGCTCTTCGAAGAAGCGCGCGACCGACTGGAAGAAGCGGAAGACCGCTTCGGCAAG
>NZ_JAAAUB010000005.1:0-133506 GCF_012911495.1 Tepidiphilus baoligensis | reverse complement strand
CAGGCGCCATCCAGGAGGCATCCGCCTTCCTCGACCAACATACCGACAGCCGAGAACGCTTCGAGCGTGTCACCCTCCTCGTCGAGGGCTTCGAGTCACCCTATGGCCTCGAGCTGCTCTCGACCGTGCATTGGGTCATGACGCGCGAGGGGGTTCGTCGGTTCGACGACGTGGTCGCCAGTATTCATGACTGGAACCCGCGCAAGCGCCGATTCACGCCCAGACAAATCGGCATTGCGATTGATCGGCTCGCCAATCAGGGCTGGCTCGAAAGGAATTGACCATGAATTGGAGTGAATCCATGAGCCCACTTCCCAAGCGGCTAAAGAAAGAACCGCTCATCGAAGTAATCTGGCAAGTCCATTTCGATGGTCAACAAGGTACTGGAGATGTATTACCTGGCATCCTTTTTGCCGAATTGAGAAGCAATCACCCCAAGCTCCGATTGCAACGCCTCCCGTCGGCCGATATTCCGGCACCCATCGCCCAGATCGATCCAAATCTGCGCTACGCACCAAAGATGAAGATGGAAGAGCCAGAAGGCTCTTTCGTCTGGCAGGTCGGTGATCGTGTGGTCACCCTGAACTGCCGAAGACCCTACGTGGGCTGGGAGAAATTCAAAGAATCCGTGGTTACGCTGACGAAAATCGTTGAAGGCAGTGGGCTCATCCCCAATCCACTCCGTCATTCGCTGCGCTATATCGACCTGCTGAAGGATGACTTGGCTGCCGATCTATCAGCCTTAAAACTGGTGATGAAGCTTGGTGACCACGAAATCCGAAGCCGGGTGCAGATGCGTGTGGAAATTCCAGATGTCGAGTGCCTGCATGTGGTGCAGATCGCTAGTCCGGCACAGGTTCATCTCGCCGGAGCGCAAGTTACGGGTTCGGTCATCGACCTTGAAACGCTGTCAGCGAACACACCAAGTCACTGGGACGCCTTGCGCGACCAACTCGATCTGTTGCATGATCGCTCGAAGGCATTGTTTTTCCAGAAGATAATGACAGAAGAAACGATCCAGAAATTAGAGCCGGAGTATTGATCATGTCGACCCTGACACTGGACATATCGACACCGTACCGGAATCCTCAGGTCGTTTCTTATTGGGGTGAAGAAACCGCCAGTCAGTCACCTCATCGACGTGAAAACACCACTCAACCACGGGAACCATCGCACCACGATGGATTATGCATTCGCTATCACAATGGAAATGTTCTGACAACGGATTTGGAAGTCTGGGAAGTCTGCGCATTCGGTGGGGAATTTATGCCAGCTGAGGCGTCAACCGAAGAGCTGCGCTCGCGTCGTGGTGGAATAGATAGTGCGCTACTGCTTGCCGAGAAAAGTCTCGCGGAAGATTGGCTGCGACCCGAGGAGGACGAGGCGTGGGCACATTTACAGTAGGCGACGTGGTGGTGCTGCCGTTTCCATTTTCTGATCTTTCCAAAAGTAAAAAACGCCCAGCCTTGGTTCTGGCCTATGCCGGTCGGCAAGACTGGGTCTGCTTGCAAATCACCAGTAAGTCTTATGGCGATAATGTTGCCATTCGATTGGCAGAGGCGGATTTTGCCATAGGATCCCTGGAACGGGAAAGTTTCATCCGCCCCGGCAAGCTGTTCACGGCGCACGATTCACTCTTCGATCGAAATGTCGCACGAATACAGAATGACAAGCTGGACGAAGTCAAAGATGCGATTGTAAAGCTTGTTCAACAAGGGGCTTTTTCGTAATGCTAGCGAGCCTCATTCCCTTGATGCTCCAGAACACTCCGGCCCTGATCAAGACGGTGTTTCCGGCCCAGAGGGTGTCTTTCGAGGCGCAGAAAGAACGCGAGGCGGTGGCGGCACAAACTCTGACCGAGCTGGGTTCCTATTGGACAGGTCGCAAGCCGTTGATCCTGGTGCGTGCCATCGTGCTTGGCAGTCTGCTGCCGTCTACGGATGATGCGGAAGCCAACCTTGCCGTCTTCAAAAAACTGATGTGTGGCTGGATGCGGAAGAGCGCACCATTTCTCCGACAGGCCACGAGCAGATTACATGCTGTCCGCTTCGCATCGACATCGTGTCCACCGGATTGATGATGCGTGATCCACTGGAAAAACAGCATCTGTTGGGCTTGAGGTTTGGTGTCGTCATCCTGGATGAAGCCCACAAGGCGCGGCGCACGCGCCAAGGCTTCGGCAAGGACGCCGGAACGCCGAACGAACTGCTGGCGTTCATGCGCGAAGTCGCTGCCCGGGCGGATCATGTGTTGCTCGGTACGGCAACGCCCATCCAAACCGATCCGAGAGACTTCCGGGACCTGCTAGGCATCCTGCACCAAGGCCGCAGGCACTTCGTCTTGGGGCATGACCTGGCAGCATGGCATCGGCCCGAGAAAGTGCTTGAGATCTTGGCCGAAGGGCAAGAGGTACTGAATCCCGGCCATGCCTGGGAATTGCTGCGCTCGCCGCTGCCGCGCGTCGAGTCCACAGCGAGCCACGTGCCCGTAGCTGGCGCAATTGTACGGAGGTCTTATCACGGCGGAACTTTGTGCAACTCTTGAGCACAGCTTGGGAATGCCGGTGAAGGGCTCGATACCTCCACCTCCCCTTACCGGCCTCATCCTCGCCGGCGGTCGCGGCACGCGGCTGGGCGGCGTCGACAAAGGCTTGGTCGAACTGCACGGACGGCCGCTCGTCGAGTACGTGCTCGACCGGCTTCGCCCCCAGACCGAGGCGATCCTCATCAACGCCAATCGTCACCACGAACGATACGCCGCCTATGGCGTGCCGGTGATTCCGGATCTCGAAACCGGATTCGCCGGGCCGCTCGCCGGCATCGCCGCGGGGCTCGCCGCTGCGCGCACCGACTGGGTGGTCGTCGTCCCCTGCGATTGCCCCTTGTTGCCGTCCGACCTCGTCTCCCGTCTGTGGCAGGCGCGCTGCGCCGCAGGGGCCGACGTGGCCGTCGCCCGGGCAGCAGGGCGGTTGCAACCGGTCTTCGCGCTTTTACCGGTGACTGCGCGCGTCGAGCTCGAACGCCGTTTGCGCGCGGGCGAGCGCAAGGTCGCAGCCTGGCTCACGGCGCAACGCTTGGCGATCGCCGATTTTTCCGACCAAGCCGGGGCTTTCATCAACCTGAATACCGAGGAAGAACGGCGTGTGCTGGAAGAACGCCTTGGGGTGAGATGATTCACCCCTGCCGCTGCCACGTCCCCGAGCGCCCGCCGCTCTTGTGCACCAAGCCGACGTCGGTGATGCGCATCCCCTTGTCGATCGCCTTGCACATGTCGTAGACCGTGAGGAGCGCCACCTGCACCGCCGTGAGCGCTTCCATCTCCACGCCGGTGCGCTCGCGCGTCTCGGCCCGGGCGCGGCAGCGCACCGCCACGCGTTCCGCTACCGACTCCACCTCCACTTCCAGGTGCGTGAGCGCCACCGGATGGCACAGCGGCACCAATTCCCAAGTGCGTTTCGCGGCCATGATCCCGGCGATGCGCGCCGCCGCCAGTGCGTCACCTTTCTTCAGGTTGCCCGCTACGAGCGCCGCGAGTGCCGCCGGCGACATTTCGAGGTATCCTTCGGCGATCGCGACCCGATGCGTCTTCTCCTTCTCCCCGACGTCCACCATGTGGGCGGTGCCGGCGGCAGTGAGGTGCGGCAAATCGGCCATGACAACTCCAAAACGCGATGTTCGTGACCCCACGATGATACAGGAGCCGCCGCGATGGACACCCGAGCCCCGGCCACCCCGCCCCTGATCGACCGCTTCGGCCGACACGTCACCTACGTGCGCCTGTCGGTGACGGACCGCTGCGACTTGCGCTGCGTCTACTGCATGAACGAGCAGATGACTTTCCTACCCAAGGCGCGCATCCTGACTCTGGAAGAGATGGCGCTGATCGGTCGCGCCTTCGTCGAGCTGGGCGTGACGAAACTGCGCATCACCGGAGGCGAGCCCCTGGTGCGGCAAAACGTCCTCTCGCTCTTCGCCGAACTGGGCAAACTCCCCGGCCTGAAAGAGCTCACGCTCACGACCAACGGCTCCCAGCTCGCCCGCCATGCCGTGGCGCTGCGTGAGGCCGGCGTGCGGCGCATCAACGTGAGCCTCGACAGCCTGCGCCCCGAGCGCTTTCGCGCCATCTCGCGCGTAGGCAGCCTCGACAAGGTGCTCGAGGGCATCGAAGCCGCCCGGCGCGCCGGGTTCGAAGCGATCAAACTCAACGCCGTGCCGATGCGCGGCATCAACGACGACGAGATCCTCGATCTGGTCGAATTCGCCGCCGAACGCGGTTTCACCCTCTGTTTCATCGAAGAGATGCCGCTCGGCGAGCTCGAAGGACACGATCGGTACGCGAGTTTCGTGCCCAGCGACGAAGTGCGCGCGCGCATCCTCGAGCGCTACACCTTGCTGCCCACCGTCGAACGCACCGGCGGCCCGGCCCGCTACGAGCGCATCGCCGAGACCGGCACCCTCGTCGGATTCATCTCGCCCCATAGCCACAATTTCTGCGACAACTGCAACCGCGTGCGCGTCACCACCGAAGGGCGGCTCTTGCTATGCCTGGGGCAAGAGCACTCGGTCGACCTGCGCCGGGTGCTGCGCACCCATCCCGGCGAACTCGAACCGCTCAAGGAAGCCATCGTCGCCGCGATGGCGATCAAACCCAAAGGGCACGAGTTCGATCTCACCGCCAAACCCGTGCTCTTCCGGCACATGAACGCCACCGGCGGTTGACGAAAGGGAATCCGATGAACGAACGCACGAGCGCACTCCTCGAGGCACTGGGCGCCCAAAGCGGCATCCTCGCTGCCGTCGGCGCCGGCGGCAAGAAGACCACGCTCTACCAGATCTTCGCCGCCCACCCCGGACGCGTGGCCCTCACCACCACCACCTTCATCACCGACTTCGCTCCCGAACTCGGCGCCGAGATCCTCGTCGCTCCTGAAGACGAACTCGAAGAAAAGGTACGCGCGAGCCGTGCGCGTAAGGTGGCCTACGCCACGCCCTCGGACAAGCCGGGGCGGGTGGCGGCCGTGTCCGGAGAGTGCATCGCCAGGCTGCACCGCGAGGGCGGGTTCGATCTCACGCTGGTGAAGGCCGACGGGGCCCGCTCGCGGCTCCTCAAAGCCCCTGCGCCGCACGAACCGAGCCTGCCCGAGGCGACCGACACGGTGCTCCTCATCCTTTCGCTGCAGGCACTGGGACAACCCCTCTCCGAGACGATCGCGCATCGCCCCGAGCGCGTCTCCGCCCTCACCGGCCGCGCCCTCGGCGAGCCGGTGGCCATTCCCGACTTCGTCGCGCTCTACACCCGCGAAGAGGGTCTCTTGCAAGGCACGGCAGGAAAACGCGTGATCCCCGTGCTCAACATGGTCGACGACGATCGCCTCCTACCCGCCGCCCGCGCGATCGCCGAAGGGACGCTCGCCGCCTGCCCGCGCTTCGAGCACTTCGTGCTCACGAGCCTACGAAAGCCAGGCTATCTCGTGGAGGTCGTGCGGCGCTGACGGCTCCTCACTTCCGTGAGCACCTCGCCGACGAGTTCGGGGTCGAGCGCCTGGCACTGTTCATCGAAGGCATGCGTCTCCGTAGGGGTACGCATGCCGCGGGCAATGAATCGGTCAGTGAATTCCTTGCCGCTGTCGGCGGGAATCGTACGCAGGCAAAAGGGGCTGCCTCGAGGAGCGAGCGGGGCTGCCTCGAGGAGCGAGCACAGGAAGCGCCGGGTCTTCAGCGTCGGTGCTTGTTGCCACGTCGAATGGTGTCCTCCGACATCCCGAGTATGACCCAAATGACCCAAGAACGATGCACGACGTCGCGGGTCGATGCAATCGTCCGGTCCCCGACCCCCAGGACTGGGTCGTTTCCCTGGTCGAGATTTCGCCCACCCTGTGGATAACTCACCTTTTGGGTGGACGGGTTAGAATATCCCCTGGAACGTCGTCAATCCGTCCAGAGGGCCTTCTCCTTGAGTCACGAAGCGTGGACCGCCTGCTGCGAGCGTCTGCGTGCCTCGCTGCCGGCGCAGCAATACAATACCTGGATCCGTGCCCTGAGCGCCGAACCCGAGGAAGGAGGCGCAGGAGTGCGGCTGCGCGTGCTCGCGCCCAACCGCTTCATCCTGCAGTGGGTGCGCGAGCGCTACTGGTCCAAGATCGCCGAACATCTCGCCGAGCTCGGCATCGCCCAGGCCGAACTGCAGCTGGGCGCTACCGCCAAAGGAGGCACGCCGCCGCGGTCCAATCGGCCCGCATCGGCCCAAGCCCGGGCTTCGGCTCCCGACATCGAATCCTCCGAAGCAGCACCTGCGGACTCGGCTTCTCCTGCCGCGGCGACGACGCAGGAACGCGCCGCCGAAGCCAAACCCCGCCCCGTCCGCAGCGCCCCGAAACGCCGTCCTCCGCCGCTCGCCGAGGACGTGACCCCGTCCTCGACCCTCGAAGCGCTCTACGAGCGCACGCGGCTCAACCCGGCAGCCACTTTCGACACCCTCGTCACCGGCCGCGCCAACGACCTCGCCCGCGCCGCGGCCATGCAAGTGGCGCACAATCCCGGCGCCTCCTACAATCCTCTCTTCGTCTATGGCGGGGTCGGCCTGGGCAAGACGCACCTCATCCATGCCATCGGCAACGCCATCTTCCGTACCGACCCGCGCGTGGTGATCCGCTACGTCCACGCCGAGGACTACTACGCCGACGTCGTCCGAGCCTACCAGCAGAAGAGCTTCGATGCCTTCAAGCGCTACTACCGTTCGCTCGACGTGCTGCTCATCGACGACATCCAGTTCTTCCAGAACAAGGCACGCACGCAGGAAGAATTCTTCCATGCCTTCAATGCCCTCACCGAGGCGCACAAGCAGATCGTCATCACCTGCGATACCTATCCCAAAGACATTCAAGGACTGGAAGATCGGCTCATCTCGCGTTTCGACTGGGGCCTGACGGTGCAGATCGAGCCGCCCGAGCTCGAGATGCGGGTGGCCATCGTGCAGAAGAAGGCGCAACTCTTGGGCGTGCAGGTGGGCGACGACGTGGCCTTCTTGATCGCCAAGAACCTGCGCTCGAACGTGCGCGAACTCGAAGGCGCACTCAACAAGGTGGTGGCCTTCGCCAACTTCCACAGTCAGCCGATCACGCTGGAGCTGGCCAAGGAGGCGCTCAAGGACATCCTGCACGCCTACAATCGGCAGCTCACCGTCGAACACATCCAGAAGACGGTGGCCGACTACTACAAGACCAAGGTCGCCGACATGCACTCGAAAAAGCGCACGCGGGCGGTGGCTCGGCCGCGGCAAGTGGCGATGTGGCTCGCCAAGGAGCTCACGCCGCTGTCGCTGCCAGCCATCGGCGAAGCCTTCGGCGGGCGTGACCACACGACGGTGCTGCACGCCTACCGCACGATCAACGAGCTGCGTCTGACCGATCCCCAACTCAACCACGACGTCCACGTGCTGCTGCAGGTCCTGCGCGGCTGAAGACTTCCAATTCAGGAGAGACCCGATGCTCTTTCTCGAATCGACCCGCGACCAGCTGCTGCAACCGCTGCTGGCCACCAGTGGCGTGGTCGAAAAACGCCAGACGAAACCCATCCTCGCCAACGTGCTCCTCGAGCGCGACGCCGGCCGCCTCGGGCTCACCGCCACCGACGGCGAAATGCAGCTCGCCGTCCACATCGACGCGAGCGAGCTGCCGGGCGAAACGGGGCGGCTCACCGTCAATGCGAAAAAACTGCTCGACATCCTGCGCAGCCTTCCCGAAGGCGCGGTGATACGGCTCGAGCGCGACGGCGAGAGCCGCCTCGTCCTGCGCTGCGGTCGCAGCCGTTTCACCCTGCAGGCGCTGCCGGCAGAGGAATTCCCCCGCCTCGTCCCACCGGAAGGCGAAGACGCGCCCATGCGGCTCACCCAGCGCGAGCTGCGCCGCCTCATCGCGCTCACCTCCTACGCCATGGCGCAGCAGGACATCCGCTACTATCTCGTCGGCATGCTCTTTGCCGCCGAAGGCGACCGGCTCGACGTGGTGACCACCGACAGCCACCGGCTGGCTCATTGCGCGCAACCTCTGGCCGAACCCTTGGCGAGCGCGCGCGAAGCCATCGTGCCGCGCAAGGCGGTGGGCGAGCTGCAGCGGCTGCTCACCGATTCCGACGACACGGTGGAAGTGCGCATCGCCGACAAGCAGATCGTGTTCCGCTTCAAGGACAGCGAATTCCTCAGCAAGATCATCGACGGGCGATTCCCCGATTTTCGTCGTGTCATTCCCCAAGGGCACCCCATCCGCGTCTCCTTCGTGCGCACCGAACTGCAGCAAGCCTTGCAGCGCGTGGCGATCCTCGCCAGCGACAAGATCCGCCCGGTCAAACTCTCCTTCTCCCCGGGGCTGGTGCGCCTGTCGAGCCACAACGCCGAACAGGAAGAGGCCATCGAGGAGATCGAGATCGCCTACGACGGCGAACCGCTGGAGATCGGCTTCAACGTCGGCTATCTGCTCGACGTACTGGGCGCGCTCACCAACGAAGTCGTGCATCTGTCGCTCAAGGACGGCAACGCCGCCGCCCTCATCACCGTCCCCGAGGACGAGCACTTCGAATACGTCGTGATGCCGATGCGCCTGTAGAACCGTACCCCAAAAAATCTGTCAGACATTTCATCGATACGCTACGAGGAACGAATTTCCGTCATGAGCCGAGACGTGCAGAAAAAAACCCCCAGTGAAACCTACGACGAATCCGCCATCCAGCAGCTCGAAGGGCTGGAGGCCGTGCGCAAGCGTCCCGGCATGTACATCGGCGATACTTCCGACGGCACCGGGCTACACCACATGGTGTTCGAAGTGGTCGACAACGCCATCGACGAGGCGCTCGCCGGCTACTGCGACGAGATCGTGGTGACGATCCACGCCGACAACTCCGTGTCGGTGCTCGACAACGGTCGCGGCATCCCGGTCGGCATCAAGTGGGACGACAAACACGAGCCCAAGCGCAGCGCCGCCGAAATCGTCATGTGCGTACTGCATGCCGGGGGCAAGTTCAACCAGAACAGTTACAAGGTGTCCGGCGGACTGCACGGCGTGGGCGTATCCTGCGTCAACGCGCTCTCCAAATGGCTGCGGCTCACGGTGCGGCGCGACGGCAAGAAGCATTTCATGGAATTCCACCGCGGCGTGCCGGCCGATTTCGTCGAGGAGGTGATCGACGGTATACCCGTGCGCAAGATGCGCGAACTGGGGCCGACCACCAAGCGCGGCACCGAGGTGCATTGGCTCGCCGACGAGGAGATCTTCGGTACCATCGAATACCACTACGACATTCTCGCCAAGCGCCTGCGCGAGCTCTCCTTCCTCAACAACGGCGTGCGCATCAAGCTCGTCGACCAGCGCACCGGCAAAGAAGAGGATTTCGCCTTCTCCGGCGGGGTGCGCGGCTACGTCCAATACCTCAACCGCAACAAACACCCCATCCATCCCCACATCTTCCATGCCCAGGGGGTGGTGAAGGTACCCCAGGACGTGGGGCACGAGGTCGAGATCGCCGTCGAGGTGGCGATGCAGTGGAACGACAGCTACCAGGAACAGGTGCTGTGCTACACCAACAACATCCCGCAGCCCGACGGCGGCACGCACCTCACCGGCTTGCGCGCCGCGCTCACGCGCGTCATCAACCGCTACATCGAAGAGCAGGAGATCGCCAAGAAAGCCAAGGTCGAGATCACCGGCGACGACATGCGCGAGGGGCTCGCCTGCGTGCTCTCGGTGAAGATGCCCGATCCGAAGTTCGCCAGCCAGACGAAGATGAAACTCGTCTCCTCCGAGGCGCGCCCGGCGGTCGAAGAGATCGTCTCGGCCAAACTCGCCGAGTTCCTGCTGGAGAATCCCAACGACGCCAAGATCATCTGCGGCAAGATCGTGGAGGCGGCGCGCGCACGCGAGGCGGCGCGCAAGGCGCGCGAAATGACGCGGCGCAAGGGGCTGCTCGACGGCGTAGGTTTGCCCGGCAAGCTCGCCGACTGCCAGGAAAAGGACCCGGCGCTGTGCGAACTCTTCCTCGTCGAAGGGGATTCGGCCGGCGGCTCGGCCAAGCAGGGGCGCGACCGCAAATTCCAGGCGATCCTGCCGCTCAAGGGCAAGATCCTCAACGTCGAGAAGGCGCGCTTCGACAAGCTGCTGCAAAGCCAGGAGATCGCCACCCTCATCACGGCGCTGGGCACCGGCATCGGCAAGGACGAATACAAGCCGGAGAAGCTGCGCTACCACCGCATCATCATCATGACGGACGCCGACGTCGACGGCGCCCACATCCGCACCCTGCTGCTCACGTTCTTCTACCGGCAGATGCCCGAGCTCGTCGAGCGCGGCCACATCTACATCGCCCAGCCGCCGCTCTACAAGATCAAGCACGGCAAGACCGAGATCTACCTCAAGGACGACCAGGAGCTGCAGCAGCACCTGCTCAAGCTCGCCCTCGACGGGGCGGAACTGCTGCCGCGCGAAGGCGCCGAACCGCTGCGCGACGAGACGCTCGCCGGCCTCGCGCGCCAGTATTTGCTGGCCGAATCGCTCATCGCACGCCACGCCGCGCGCATCGACGCGCAGGCGTTGCGCACGCTGCTCGCCAACGACGTCGCCCTCGACCTCTCCAGCCAGGAAGCGGCCATGGCGAGCGCCGAGCGGCTGCATGCCGCGCTCGACGGCGCCCTGGAGGTCGAAGCCCTGTTCGACGAGACGAACGAGGAGTGGGTGCTCGAGCTCACGCGCATGCACCACGGCAACGCCCGACGCTCGCGCATCGACCCCGACTTTCTCGCCTCACACGACTGGCGCCTCATCCGCGAGGCCGCCCGGACGCTGGCCGATCTCGTCGGCCCCGGCGCTCAGGTACGCCGCGGCGAAAAACGCCAGCCGGTAAGCAGCTTCGCCGAAGCAGTACAGTGGCTCATCGCCGAGGTCGAACGCAACCTCGTCAAACAACGCTACAAAGGTTTGGGCGAAATGAACCCCGATCAGTTGTGGGAGACGACGATGGATCCGGCAGTGCGGCGCCTGCTGCGCGTGCAGATCGACGACGCCATCACCGCCGACGAGATCTTCACCACCCTGATGGGCGAGCAGGTCGAACCGCGGCGCGCCTTCATCGAGACGAACGCGCTCTACGCTCGCAACATCGACGTGTGAGACCGGCGACGGCGCCTCATTCGAGGCTCGCCGTCGCGAGCTTCATCCCGAAGGCGACGAAGAGCGCCCCGACCGCGCCGGTGCCGCCGATGGCGAGCCGCCGGTGTCGGCGGAAAGCCGCAGCGAGCTTGGCGCCGGCAAGCACCAGGGTGGCGAGATAGGTCATGCTGCACAGCTGTACCGACACGCCCAGCACCAGGAAAGCGAGCAGCGGATGACCCGCCTGCGGGTCGACGAACTGGATGAAAAAAGAAAAGAAGAAGAGGATGGCCTTCGGGTTCATCAGGCTGATGAGCAAAGCCGAACGGAAGGGGTGCAAGGCCCCTGTGCGCACGCCTTCTTCGGGCGTGGCGATCGCCTCGCCGCGGCGCATGGCCTGGCTCGCCCGCCAGGCGGCGCGCATCAGTTGTAGTCCGATCCAGCAGAGGTAAGCCGCCCCGGCGAGCCTGAGCCCTAGAAAAAGCGCCGGTACGAGCTTCAGAAGCGACGCAGCCCCAAATACCGCCGCACACATCAACACCGTATCTCCCACGAGTACCCCCAGTGCGGCCCAGGCGCCGCTGCGCCAGCCGTGTCTCGAAGCCGATGTCATGACGTAGAGCGAGTTCGGCCCCGGTAGGAGTACGACGAAAATGGTGCCGAGCAGGAAGGTGGGGTAGTCGACGATACCGAGTGACATGGCCGGATCCGAAGAAACTCGATGAGCTCCATGCTAGCCGATCTTTCGCGCTTCGAGTATGGCGGTAAATCGCAACGCTTGACCACCCCCATTCTGGCTGCTATAAAGCGGCTGAGCTGGCGTCAGATCGGTCCTTGTCATCGACCAAAGGAGAAAACCATGGGTGCGATCCGTCATTTCGTCGCTGCGCTCGGCTTGTGCGCTTTCGCCGCCGCAGCCCAAGCGCAGACTTACATCACCGTGCTCACCGGCGGCACCAGCGGGGTCTATTACCCACTGGGAGTGGCACTGTCCAAAATCTACGGCGCAGCCATCCCCGGTGCGAAGACGAGCGTCCAGGCGACCAAGGCGAGCGCGGAAAATCTCAATCTCCTACAAGCCGGTCGCGGCGAAGTGGCCTTCTCACTGGGTGATGCCGTCGCCCAGGCCTGGGAGGGGAACGAGGAAGCCGGTTTCAAGCAGAAGCTCGACAAATTGCGGGCGCTGGCGGCGATCTATCCCAACTACATACAGATCGTGGCGAACAGGGAATCCGGCATCCGCTCGCTGCAGGACCTGCGAGGCAAGCGCCTGTCGGTGGGGGCCCCGCGCTCTGGTACCGAACTCAACGCACGCGCCGTACTCGCCGCGGCGGGTCTTTCCTACGCCGACCTCGGCAAGGTCGAATACCTTCCCTTCGGCGAATCGGTCGAACTGATGAAGAACCGCCAGCTCGATGCCACCCTACAATCCGCCGGACTCGGTGTGGCCTCGATCCGCGACCTCGCGACCAACGTGCCGATCGTCGTCGTTCCGGTGCCGCCGGAAATCGTCGCCAAGATCGGCGACCCGGCCTATCAGCCGGCGGTGATCCCGGCCGGCACCTATACGGGTCAGGAGCAGGACGTCCCGACGGTGGCGGTGCGCAACCTGCTGGTGACGCACAGCGGCGTTCCGGAAGAAGTGGTCTATCTCATGACGAAGTCGATGTTCGAGCATCTCGACGAGCTCGTCGCCGCGCATACCGCCGCCAAAGGGATCAAACTCGAAGAAGCCACCAGCGGCTTGCCGATCCCCTTGCATCCGGGAGCGGAGCGCTATTATCGAGAAGCCGGCGTGCTCCGCTAAACGGATAGGTGCACCATGCACCACGGCTTCGACCATACGGAGGATGAGGGAAAAGGCTTCGCGTCGCGCCTGCTTTTTCTCGTCGCGGTGAGCTTTTCGCTCTTTCAAATCTATACCGCGGCCTTCACCCCTTTTTCCTCCCTGGTCACGCGTGCCGTCCACGTCGGTTTCCTGCTCATACTCACTTTCGGATTCCTCGCCCGAGATGGCTTCGTGCGGGGAAAACGGCTGATTCCATCGCTGTTTCTCGTCTGCGTGTTGCTTTCCGCGGCCGTAGCCTTCTATCAATGGATCTTCGAGCATGAGCTGATGCTGCGCTCGGGCGATCCGACCCATATCGATCTATGGGTCGGCGCAGTGCTCCTGATGCTCGTCTTTTTGGCCACCCAACGCATGATGGGCTGGGCCTTGCCGCTCATCTGCGGCGTACTCGTGCTCTACGCCGTCTATGGGCGCTGGCTTCCTGGGCCATTGAATCACCGCGGTTATCCCTGGGAACAGGTGATCGAGCACCTTTCTTTCGGCACGGAAGGGATCTACGGCATCCCCATCTACGTCAGCTCGACCTACATCTTCCTCTTCATCCTCTTCGGCGCCTTTCTCGAGCGCGCCGGCATGCTCAAGCTCTTTACCGACTTCGCCTTGGGTTTGGTCGGTCACACCCAAGGCGGTCCGGCAAAAGTCGGGGTGATCGCTTCGGGGCTGATGGGAACGATCAACGGCAGCGGCGTAGCCAATGTCGTGACGACCGGCCAGTTCACGATCCGGTTGATGAAACGCTTCGGCTACCGTCCAGAATTCGCCGGTGGGGTCGAGGCTACGGCCAGCATGGGCGGCCAGATCATGCCGCCGGTGATGGGCGCAGTGGCCTTCATCATGGCCGAGACGATCGGCGTAGCGTACGTGGAAGTGGTGCGTGCGGCGCTCATCCCAGCGATTCTCTATTTTCTCACGGCGTTTTTGGTGGTACATCTCGAAGCAGGCCGCTTGGGCCTGACCGGAATGCCCAAGGAGAGCCTGCCCAATCCGTGGCGCGCGGTGCGCGAGCGCTGGTATCTGGTGCTGCCGCTGGCAGTGCTGGTCTATCTGCTCTTTTCCGGCTATACGCCGCTCTTCGCCGGGCTCGTCGGATTACTGCTCACCGTCGTTCTGATCCTGGGCACCATCCTCTCGACCGCGCTGCTCACCAAAGCGCTCCGTTTCCTCTTCTGGATCGCCCTCGGCGTGATGTGCTCGACTTTCCTGCGCTGGGGAATCACTCCGGTGCTGGTGCTGATCGCCGTGCTGGTGTTTGCCTGCGCCTTGAATACGAAGAGCCGGCCTACCCTGAAAGACCTGGTGTCGGCCCTGGCCGAAGGCGCGCGTCAGGCGCTGCCGGTGGGAATCGCCTGTGCCCAGGTCGGCGTCATCATCGGCGTGATGACCCTCACCGGCGCGGCTTCGAGCTTCGCCAATGCCGTGCTCGCCGTAGGAGAGCAGAGCCTCTTTTTGTCGTTGCTCCTGACGATGCTCGTGTGCCTGGTACTGGGCATGGGAATCCCCACTATCCCCAACTACATCATCACCAGCTCGCTCGCCGCGCCGGCGCTGTTGCACCTCGACGTACCGCTCATCGTGAGCCACATGTTCGTCTTTTATTTCGGCATCATGGCCGATCTCACCCCGCCCGTGGCCCTGGCCTGCTTCGCTGCCGCACCGATCGCGGGGGCCCCGGGTCTGTCCATCAGCTTGCAGGCGATCCGCGTGGCAGCGGCCGGGTTCGTCATCCCCTTCATGGCGGTGTATACCCCGGCGCTGATGCTGCAGGGCGATCCGGGATGGCTGGAGATCAGCTACATCGTCTTCAAAGTGATACTGGCGATCTGGCTGTGGGGCTGTACGGCGATCGGCTACTGGCTCGGCCCCCTGTCCTGGTTCGAGCGGTCGTGGGCTTTCGCTGCAGCGGCCTTGCTCGTGATCGCCATGCCCATCACCGACGAACTAGGCCTGCTGGCCGGGGCGATCATCCTGTTACAGCACGTCTGGCGCCATCGTCGCAGATCCTCGCCGACATGATCGGTCTATGCCTGAGCATTCTGGGAACGACAGCCTTCCTGCCCGTGAGCGTCTTCACCTTGAGCTGGCAGCATTCGATCGAGAAGACGCAGTGGGAGGAGCGCTGGCGCATCGAGGAGGGCGAGTCGGCCCGGCTCGTCTTCGTCGAAGGCCGCATCCATGGTTCGGGGGCAGGGATGGAACCGCCGCCTCGAGCAAGGCTAAAGGATGGCGTATGGGTCTATGAGGAAGCCTTGCACCTTCCTGCGCTGCATCTGGCCCATTCGCCGTTCGCATCGCCCTATCGCCTCTGCCCGGGTGACGAAGCCTGTCACGAGCTCGAAGTCTGGCTGCCCGGATTGCCGGAAGTCGGGGAAATCGAGCTCTTTCCCTGCTCGCCTTCTTCGCCGAGTTCCCCGCCGAGCGCGGCCGAGAGCGCCGGCAGCATGGCACGCAGGGTCTCGGCGAAGAGGTAGAACCGTCCCTCGAAGCGCTCGCGGGCGTCGCGCGCCTCGCCCGCCGTCTCGTCCTCGGGGTCGGTGCGCGCGAGCCGTTTGAGCGCGCCGTCGGCGGTGAGCACGAAACTCAGCCGATCGGCGTAGGCGAGCGCGAGCCGCGTCGGGCGCTTGCCGGCGCCCAGGTGGGAGCGGATCTCGGCGGCGACGCTGCCTTCACCCAACGGCAGCCGGGCGTAGCGCACGAGGGAGCGGCTGTCGTCCTGCGCCTCGAGCTGGACCTCGTCTTCGAGCGAGAAGGGGCCGGGTGCCTCGCCGGCGAGCAGCCAGTCGGCCATCGCCGAGGCGGGCGCGAGCCGGGTGCGCCAGGGCTTCAAGGGGAAACGTTCGGCGCTGGCGCGCAGGGTGTCGATCACCCGTTCGGCAAGGGCGAGGCTGCCGGCATCGACGGCGAACCACCCTTCGCGCGGATCGATCCACACCGGCACGCGCCGGCGCCGGGTGAAGGCGCGCGGCAACCATTCGGCGCGGATGGCCTCGCGCAGGTCACGCAGTTCCTTGCGCGAGAGGGGATAGCCCCGCTCCTCGGCGATCGCCTCGGCGCGCTGTTCGGCCTCGGCTTTGACCACGCTCGCCGGCAGGAGGCGCTCCTCGCGCACCCAATGCGCCAGCCAGTGCCCCCCTACGTCCGCAATCGCCTCGTCATCGCCGAAGGGCGGCGCCCAGCCTTCGCTCGTCTCGTTCTGCGGCCCCACCGGCAGGAAGGGACGGCGGAGGAAGAGCTCGTTCCAGTAGGTGCGCCCTTCCGGACCATCCCAGCGGTAGAGGCGCAGGTTTTTGAATTCGATCATGCTTTTCCTCGTTTCTTTCGCGCGATCGCGACGATGCGCGCTATGGTGTCGGCATCGGCCGCGGCATAGGCCTGGGAAAGCCACTCGGCCACGGGCCGGCCGTCGGGCGCGAGCAGAGCCTCGTCCAGGGTGGTGTCATAGCGGAAATTCAGCCCGAGGCGTTCGCCTTCGATGACGAGCGAGATCTCCAGCGTTCCGCCGGGCCGGCCGTCCTGGGGTTCGACGACGAAGCGCAGACGTTTTCCCTCTTCCCACTCGACACGATCGCGGTAGCTGTCGTGGCCAAAGTGCAGCCGGCGCAGCACGTGCGCCGGGCCTCGCTCCAGGATGTCGCAGCCGGTCAGCCCCAGGACGAATTCCTGCGGATGCTCGATGCGCATCGCCAATCCCTGCCAGACCTCGGCGGCATCGAGTGCTTCTTCCGGAGCGAAGAACAGGCGGTGTTCGAAGTGCACGACGACGTCCCCTTGGAGGTTGCAGGGAAGTCTAGGGGCAAGGGGCGACGAGGGCAAGGGGCAGCAGACGGCAGGACAGACACGCCGAGATCGGTAGTTGTACACAGATCTTTTATAAAAACCTCTAGTGTTTACTATGCTCGACAAGGTTCTGTGGAAAACTGAGTAAAAACTATGATTTCGTTGGATTTTTCTTGATGGTGAATGAGGGGAACGAAGGGTTTGCAAGCGGTGTGATGTAGACGAATGCTTTCCGGGATCCAGAAAAAACGGGGAGTTTTCCCCAAACTTTCCCACGGTTTCCCTTCGCCTTGTCCACTGTGGCGTATCGGTCACAAAAAACATCAATTTAAAAATGGTTTTTGGTAGGAGAGCAAAAACATTCCTTTCTTCATGGTTTTTTTTTGGCGAAGGAGAAAGGGGTTGTCAACTAAATCAAGTAAACAAAAAACCATGTAAACAATGTTTCCTCCAAATCTGTGGATAACTTCTTGCCGTCCAAGGCATCCGCACGTTTCCCCGGCGGGAAAACTTTGGGAAAACCCTGGGATGAGCAGTGGGCGGTTTGGGGAGGAAATTCACCCGATGGGGAAATTTTCCATTGATCCACAAACGATTACCGGAGAATCCTTGTATCCGTGCACCGTCGGCGGGCTGGCGGGAGATGGCAGACAAACTCGCCTCAGAATTGGGACAGGCTTGTGGATAATTTTGTGAAAATCCCAGGATGAGACAAATCCGTTCAAGGACTTGCGCTCGTTTCTTCACGATCCACAGGAAGGAGGGCTGGAGTCCATGGCGTTGACATCGTGCGCGGCGGCGGTGTATCTTGCCTTTGCTTCGGGTGCCCGCTCCGACGTCTTGCGAGTGGGTGAAACGGGAAGCCGGTGAAGCGGGCATCGTCCTGCCATTCCGGCGCAGCCCCCGCTGCTGTGAGCCTGACGGGAAGCGCATCGGCCACTGTGCCTTCAACGGCATGGGAAGGCGCGCGAACCGGATGACGGCGAGCCAGAAGACCGGCCCGAAGTGCGTAGTTGGTGCGAGCCCCGGGGTGTGGGTTTGGCTGACGGTTCGGGGCGGTCCTTCTCTCTTCCCCTTTCCTCAGGCCCTTTCTCCTCGTGCGGCTCGTCTTGGCGAAGACTTCGCAAAGGAGACGGGTCATGCATATCGAACCAGGCGTCGTCACGGGCGCCAAACTCTTGTTGGGTCATGCCACTGCGGCCGCGAGCCTGGCCACCGCTTGGTGGCTCGCGGCCCGCGCGGTGAAAAAGGACGGGGTGGCGGCGCTCGCGTTGCGCACCCTCGTGGCGTCCTTCCTCGTGTTCTGTTTCTTCGAGGTCTTTCCCCATCGACCGGTGGGCGTGTCCGAGGTCCACCTCATCCTGGGCTCTACCTTGCTGCTGCTCTTCGGCCCTGCGGCGGCGGCTCTGGGGCTCGCCGGCGGGCTCCTCGCCCAAGGGATGTTCTTTGCGCCCGCCGATCTGCCGCAGTTCGGCATGAACGTGACCACTTTGCTCGTACCGCTCTTCGCCACGGCGCTCCTGGCCCGGCGTATCGTGGCACCGCACATTCCTTACGTCGAACTGCGTTATCGCGACGTGCTGCGTCTGTCGCTCGCCTACCAGGGGGGCGTGGTGTCGTGGGTGGCTTTTTGGGCGCTCTACGGTCAGGGGGTCGGCGCGGAAAACCTCGCGCAGGTGGCTTCGTTCGGCGCGGCCTACCTTGCGGTGGTGCTCGTCGAGCCGCTCATCGACCTGGCGGTGCTCGCGGCGGCCAAGGCTTGGCATCGCGGGAGGGAATCCCTGCTGTTGCAGCGGCGGCTCTTCATGGGTCGGGCCTGATGCCGGGGACGGTATGGTTCGTCGGCGCCGGCCCCGGCGATCCGGAGCTCCTCACCGTCAAGGGCAAGAAGCTGCTCGAGTGTGCCGGTGCCGTGCTCTTCGCCGGGTCGTTGGTGGATGCCGCCGTGACGCGTTACGCGCCGCCGGGTTGCCTCATCTGCGATTCGAAAGACATGACGCTCGAGGAGATGACCGAGTGGCTGGTGGCCGCGGCGAAGGCGCACGAGACGGTGGTGCGCCTGCAGACGGGCGACCCCACGCTCTATGGGGCGCTCATCGAGCTCACCCGGCCGCTCACGGCGGCGGGCATTTCCTGGAAGGTGGTACCGGGAGTGTCTTCGGCGATGGCGGCGATGGCGGCCGCGGGCGAATCGATGACCTTGCCCGAAGTGACGCAGACGGTGATCCTCACCCGGGTGGCCGGGCGTACGCCCATGCCGCCGGGTGAGGAGCTCGAGTCCCTCGCGGCGCACCGCAGCACGATCTGTCTCTTTCTCTCGATCACGCGGCTCGCCGAGGTCGAGCGGGGTTTGCGCGCGGCCGGTTGGGCGGAAGAATCGCCGGTGCTGGTGGTGCACAAGGCAAGCTGGGCGGACGAGGAGCGCATCGTGCGCACCACGCTGGGGGAATTGCGCCGGGCGTGCCGCGAGGCGGGGATCGTGAGTCAGGCGATGATCGTGGTCGGCCCCACGCTGGGGGCGGCGTCGTGGCCGGATTTGGCACGCAGCAAGCTCTACGACCCTTCCTTTACGCATCGCTGGCGCAAAGCAAAGACGAAGGAATGGGATACATGAACGAATGCACGGTGCTGGTGGTGGCGCACGGGTCGCGCGAGGCGACGGGAAACGTCGAGACCGCGGAATTCGTGGCGCGCTGGCGGCAGATGCGGCCACAATGGCGCATCGAACTGTGTTTCATCGAGCATGCCGAGATCCTGCTCGACGAAGGGCTCGATCGGGCGGCGGAAGGCGCGCGCGAGGTGGTGGTGGTACCGCTCATCCTCAACGCGGCCGGGCACGTGAAGATGGAACTGCCTGAGGCGATCGAGCGGGCGCGGGCGCGCCACCCGCAGGTGCACTTCGTGGCGCGCAGGCATCTGGGTATGGGAGCGGAGCTTTTCCCGCTCATCCAGCAGCGGCTGCAGGAGGCATTGCGGGAACTGGACGTGCCCGATCCGGCCACCACGGGCGTGATTTTGCTCGGACGCGGTTCATCGGATCCGGGAGGGAACGCGGAGCTCGCGAAAATGGCGCGCTGGGTGTTCGAGGCCAATGACCACGAGCTGGTCGATCTCGCCTTTACCGGCATCACCTGGCCGCGTCTGGAGACGGTGGTGGCGCGGCAGGTGAAACTCGGCATGATGCAGATCGCCATCGTTCCCGTGTATCTCTTCACCGGGGTGCTGATCGAGCGCATCGGGGCGCAGGTGGAGCGCCTGCGGCGGCAATATCCTACGGTGGCGTTCGCGCTGGCGCGTCATTTCGGTTTCGACGAGCGCCTCGTGGCGTTGCTGGAATCGCGGGTGACGAACGGGGAGCGAGAGGGGATGCTGGAGTGCGACGGCTGCAAATACCGCGCCGCCGCGGCCCACGAACATGCTCATGCGCATCATCACGGATGAGGGAGGATCATGACGGCGATCACCGAACAGCTCACAGCCTTGGGGCGCGCGATCGAGCACGATTCTTTCGCCATCATCGATGCCGAGGTGGGGGGAGCGCATTGCTATGCCGCATCGCAGTGGCCGGTGGTGCGGCGCATAATCCACGCGAGTGCCGATTTCGAGTTCAACGGGCTGACGTTCTTTCACCCCGAGGCGATCGAGGCGGGGATCGCGGCGATCCGCCGGGGGGGCACGCCCGTGGTGGCGGACGTGGAGATGATCTGCGTGGGGCTGTCGCGCCCGCGCCTGTCGCATTTCGGCATGACGGCGCATCAGTTCATCGCCGATGAAGACGTGATCGCGGCGGCGAAAGCGAACGGCGGCACCCGGGCGGTCGAGGCGATGCGCAAGGCGCACCGCTTGGGCTTGCTCGAAGGCTCGATCGTCGCCGTCGGTAATGCCCCGACCGCGCTGATCGAGGTGATTCGTCTCATCGAAGAAGAGGGCGTGCGCCCGGCACTGGTGCTGGGTATGCCGGTGGGTTTCGTCTCGGCCGCCGAATCCAAGGAACGGTTGATGGCGCAGCAAGAAGTGCCGTGGATCGCCATTCGCGGGCGCAAGGGGGGATCCACCCTCGTCGTGGCGGCACTACATGCCCTGCTCGCGCTCGCGGAGGAAGAAGGGGACGTGTGAGCGAGGAGAAGATCCGCAAGAGTGTGCCGAAGAAACGCGGCAACCGCACCGGCTTTACCACCGGGGCGTGTTCGGCGGCCGCGGCACGGGCGGCGGCTTGGGCGCTCGTCTCCGGCGAGCGGCCCACCGAGATCGAGTGCCGTCTGCCCAACGGGCAGATCGTGCGCTTTCCCGTGCATGAGACCGTGTTCCTCGACGCCGACACGTGTCGGGCGGTGGTGGTGAAGGATGCGGGCGACGATCCCGATGCCACCCACGGGGCGCACTTGACGGTCGAGGTGCGGCGCCTGCCCGGGCGCGCCGGCGTGATCGCCCTCGAGGGGGGCGAAGGCGTGGGCGTGGTGACCAAGCCGGGATTGGGCCTGGAGGTGGGGGGGCCGGCGATCAATCCGGTGCCACGGCGCAACATCACCGAGAACGTGCAGGCGGTGGCGGAAGCGCTGTTGCGCACCGACGGGTTGGCGGTGAGGATCTCGGTGCCCGGCGGCGAGGAGATGGCGAAGAAAACGCTCAACGCCCGTCTGGGAATCCTGGGGGGTATTTCGATTCTCGGCACCACCGGCATCGTGCGCCCCTATTCGACGGCGGCGTTTCGCGCGAGCGTGGTGCAGGCCGTGGACGTGGCGGTGGCGCAGGGTTGCGACACGGTGGTCTTCACCACCGGGGGGCGCACCGAGAAGTTCGCCATGCGCCAGTTGCCGCATCTGCCCGAAGCGGCTTTCGTACAGATGGGCGATTTCGTCAAGGCGGCGTTTCGCGCGGCGATCGCCCGGCGCGTGCGCCGCATTTACGTGGGGGCGATGATCGGCAAGCTCACCAAGATGTGCCAGGGGCTGGCGGTGACGCATGCGTGGAAGGCCGAAGTCGATCGCGATCTGCTCGCCGAGGCTGCCCGCGAAGTGGGCGCGCCCGAGGCGGTGGTCGAGGAGATCCGCGCTGCCGAGACGGCGCGTTTTGGTGCCGAACGGCTGGCCGAGCTGGGGCTGGCGGTGCCGTTTCACCGGGCCGTGGCCATGCGCGCGATCCGTCGTCTGAAGGCGGATCATCCGGGAGAGTATCACCTCACGGTGCTGGTGTGCGATTTCGAAGGGCAGGCGATCTGTCGGGTAGAAGAAGATGAATGTGCCTGAACGTTGTGCCGTGATCGGCATCCTCGACGACGGTTGGGAAGGTCTGGGAGAGGAGTCCCGCCGCTGCCTGCACGAGGCCGAACTCGTGATCGGTGCGGAGCGCACCCTCGCCCTCGTGCGCCCACACCTGCCGGAAGGTCGCGAATGGCGCGCGCTCGACGGCGCTTTGGCCGAAGTGCCGCGCTGGGTGGAAGAGGCGCTCGGCAGGGGGCGGAAAGTGGCGGTACTCGCCACGGGCGATCCGCTGTGCCACGGCCTGGCCCCGTGGTTGATCGCCCGCCTGGGGGAGGCGCGGGTAGACGTGTTACCGGCCGTCTCGACCCTGCAGCTTGCCTTTGCCCGCTGGAAGCTGCCGTGGCAGGAGGTGCGCATCGCCAGTTGCCATGCACGCGACGCGGGTAACTGGTCTTTTTCGGCGGGTCCGGGGCATCCGCTGTCGCCGGTACTGCGCGCCGTGGCCCAGGCGAGGCATGTGGCGGTCTTCACCAGCCCGGAGAACGGTCCGGCACGCATCGCCCGCGCCCTCATCGACTGCGGCTATGGCGAAGAGATACGGATGCGGGTGGCGAGCCGTTTGCTGCTCGCCGACGAGGCGCTCTTCGGGCCGCTCACGCCGCAAGAAGCGGCCCGAAGGGAGTTTCCCGATCCCAACGTGGTGCTCATCGAGCGCCACGGCGGGGAAGCGCCGCTTTTCGGTCTGGAAGACGCGGAATACGCCCAGCGGGCGCCGGAGAAGGGGCTCATTACCAAGCAGGAGGCGCGGGCGTTGTCGCTGGCGAAGCTCCGGTTGCGACCCGATGCCTGCGTCTGGGATATCGGCGCGGGGTCTGGTTCGGTGGGACTGGAGTGCGCCCGTCTGTGCCCCGAGGGGGAGGTGTGGGCGATCGAGAAGAACCCAGCCGAGGCGGCCAATGCCCGCGAGAACGCCCGCCGCTTGCGCGTGGCCAACTACGTCCTCGTCGAGGGGAGGGCGCCGCAAGGACTGGACGAATGGCCTGCGCCGGATGCGGTCTTCATCGGCGGCTCGGGCGGGGAGTTGCCCGAGCTGATTGCACTCGCGCTCGCACGGCTCAAGGACGGCGGCCGCCTGGTGATGAATTTTGTGACCCTGGAAAATCTCGCTACCGCGATAGCGGCGGTGCGTTCCTCGGGTTTTCCCTGGGAGGTGGTGCAGCTGCAGGCGAGCCGCAGCAAACCCATCCTCGACATGCACCGGCTCGCCGCGCAGAACCCGGTGTGGATCGTCACCGTGGCCAAGGAGGGAGCATGAAACTCACCGGTGTTTCGCTCGGCCCGGGCGATCCGGGTCTCATCACCCGGCGTGCCTGGGAGGCGCTCACGAGCGGGGCGCGCTGGCTCTATCCGGTGAAGCGAAGCGGCGGCGATTCCTACGCCCTCGACATCGTGCGCCGCGCGGGCCTCGCCGTGCCCGAAGACGCCGTGCCCCTCGTCTTCCCTATGACGCGCCAAGCGGAAGTGCTCGAGCGTGCCTGGCAGCGGGCGGCGCAGCAAGTGATCGAGCTGGCGCGGGAGACGTCCGAATTCGTCTTCTTGGTGGAGGGGGACGCCTCCACCTTCGCCACGTTCGGGCATCTGGCCCGTACGCTCGAGGCGCACGCACCGGGCTGCACGATCGAAACCGTCGCCGGCGTCCCCTCTTTCCTCGCCGCGGCCGCCGCAGCCGGCGTGCCGCTCGCCGAGGAGGACGACCGCGTGGCCGTGATTCCGGCCGCCTACGGCATCGGCGTGATCGATCATCTGCTCGACGAGTTCGACACCGTGGTGCTGCTCAAGGTCAAACCCCTGCTCGACGAGATCCTGACGCTCCTTGCCCGCCGTGACTTGCTCGGGCAGACGTTTTTTTGCGAGAAAGTCGGTGCGCCCGAGCAGCGTCTCGTCCGGGACGTGGCCACGCTCACGGGGGAAAAAGTGAATTACCTCTCGCTCTTGATCGTGCGCCAGCAGGGTCTACCGCGTGGCGAGCTGCGGCGCGGTTGCCGCAAGAAACCTCTGGAGGTGCCGTCATGAGATGCGCGGTGGTGGCGATCACCAAACACGGCCTCGCGCTGGCGGGCAGGGTGGCGGCGGCGCTTCCCGGCGCCCGCGTCTTCGCGCCGGCCAAATTCGCCGAACTGGCGCAGCGGGCGGCTCCAGGCAGGGCGCAGTGCTACGAGGGCAAGACGGGCGAGCAGATCCCGGCGCTCTTTGCCGCCTTCGATGCGATCGTGGCCATCGTCTCGCTGGGGGCGGTGGTGCGGCTCATCGCCCCGCACCTGCGCGACAAGGCGCAGGATCCGGCGGTGGTGGTGCTCGACGAGGCAGGGCGTTTCGTCATTCCCGTGCTCTCGGGGCATCTGGGCGGAGCGAACGCGCTCGCCGGGCATCTGGCGCTCGCGCTGGGGGCCACGGCCGTGCTCACCACGGCATCGGACGCCCGCGAAACCCTGTGCGTCGATCTGCTGGGGCGCGAGCTCGGCTGGCACTTCGAGGCAAGCCACGACGAGATCGTGCACTGCAGCGCGGCCGTGGTCAACGACGAGCCGGTGGCCTTGGTGCAGGAAGCGGGCAGTACCGACTGGTGGCGCGGGCACGCCAACGGGCGCAGCGGTCCGCTGCCGGCGAACCTCGTCAGGCTCGATCGGCTGGAGGAGGCCGATCCGGCCCGCTACGCCGCCCTGCTGTGGATCACGCGCGAAGGGCGCGCCGAGGATCACCCTCAGTGGGCCGGGCGGCGCGTGATCTATCGTCCGCCGGAGTCGCCATGAAAGTCGCCGTGGGAATCGGCTGCGATCGGGGCACGCCGCTCGCCACCCTCGAGACGGCGCTTTCGCAGGCGCTCGCAGAAGCTGGCCTTTCGCCCGAGGCGATCGTTCTCCTTGCCAGCATCACCCTCAAGGCCGACGAGCCGGGGCTGCTCGCCCTCGCCGCGCGACTCTCCTGTCCGCTGCGCTTTTATTCCCCCGAGGAACTGGCGGCAGTGCCGGTGCCGCATCCTTCCGAAGTCGTGCGCCGCCACACCGGCACGCCCTCGGTGGCCGAGGCGGCGGCCTTGCTTGCCGCCGGCGCGCCAATGCAGGACTTGATCGTGGAAAAACACCGCTACCGCGGCCCCGACGGCCGCAATGCCACCGTCTCGATTGCGAGGATGTCATGAAGGAAACCGAGGTTGCCGCGCGCGGCAAGATCTTTCTGGTGGGTATCGGCCCCGGCAGCGAGGCGCACATGAGTGCCCGCGCGCGGCAGGCCATCGCCGAAGCCGACACGGTCATCGGCTATGTCACCTACGTGCGCCTGGTGGCGCCGTTGCTCGAAGGCAAAGAGGTGATCCGCAAGTCGATGACCGAGGAACTCGATCGGGCGGTCGAGGCGCTCGAGCGTGCCCGGCAGGGCAAGACGGTGGCGCTCATCTCATCGGGCGATGCCGGGGTCTATGGCATGGCCGGGCCGACGTTCGAGGTGCTCTTTGCCGCTGGCTGGCAGCCCGAGGGCGATGTGGCCGTGGAGATCGTTCCGGGCGCCTCGGCCATCAACGCCTGCGCCGCTCTCGTGGGCGCGCCGCTCACGCACGATTTCTGCGCCATTTCGCTCTCCGATCTCCTCACGCCCTGGCCGGTGATCGCCCGGCGGCTGGAGGCCGCTGCCGCCGCCGATTTCGTCGTCGCCCTCTACAATCCCAAGAGCGGACGGCGCACGCGCCACATCGTCGAAGCCCAGCGGCTGCTGCTGCGCCACCGCGCGCCCGATACGCCGGTCGCCATCGTCAAATCCGCCTACCGGCCGAAACAGCGCATCGAACTAACCACGCTCGAGCGCATGGCCGAGGCCGAGATCGGCATGCTCTCGACGGTGCTGGTGGGCAATTCCCGCACCTTCGTGCGCCACGGCCTGATGGTGACGCCGCGCGGCTATGGTGAAAAGTACGTTTTCGACGAGGGGGAACGTCAGGCGCGCGCGGGAGAGCAGGCCGGCCGCTCGCTTTCGAGCGGCCTCGAGGGGTGGTTGCGCGAGATTCGCGCAAGCGGCGAGAGCCCGGCGAGCCTCGCGCGGCGCTACGCCCTGCCGGAAGACTATCTCGCCGCCCTGCTCGCGGAGGAATCCGATGGCTGAAGAAGACACGGCGCGCCATCGCGCCCGCATGCAGCGCAAAAAGGCGGTGATCGAGGAGCGCATCGCCCGGGCGTCGCTCGAGCGGGGGGTCTTCCTGCTCCATACCGGCAGCGGCAAGGGGAAATCGAGCGCCGCGTTCGGCGTGCTCGCCCGCGCCCTGGGGCACGGCATGAACGCCGTGGTCGTACAGTTCGTCAAGAGCCGCTCCGATACCGGCGAGGAAGCCTTCTTCCGTCGCCACCCGGCGGTGCGCTGGTACGTGATGGGCGAGGGGTTCACCTGGGAGACGCAGGACCCGGCGCGCGACGCAGCCGCCGCCCGCGCCGCCTGGGAGACGGCCCGCGCCGCGCTCACCGATCCGGGCGTGGCGCTCGTGATCCTCGACGAGCTCACCTACGCCTTCAAGTATCACTGGCTCGACCTGGAAGAGGCGCTGGCGGTGTTTCGCGCGCGCCCGTTCCACCAGCACCTCATCGTCACCGGGCGGGCCGCGCCGGCGGCGTTGGTCGAAGCGGCCGACACCGTCACCGAGATGGGACTCGTCAAACACGCTTTCCAGGCGGGGGTGAAGGCCATGCCGGGGATCGAATGGTGAACTGTCCCGCCTGGCTCGTCGCCGCTCCCGCTTCTGGTCACGGCAAGACCACCGTGGTGGCGGCGCTCGCGCGCTGGCATACCCGCCAGGGGCGACGGGTGCGCGTGTTCAAATGCGGGCCGGATTTTCTCGATCCGCAGATCCACGAACTCGCCTCGGGTGCGCCTTGCGAGACGATCGACTTTCGCATGGCCGGGGAAGAAGATGCCCGCTGGCGCCTCGCGCGTGCGGCGCGGCACGCCGATCTCCTCCTCGTCGAAGGCGTGATGGGGTTGCACGACGGCGAACCCAGCGCCGCCGAACTCGCGCGCCGTCTGCATCTTCCCATCCTGCTCGTCATCGATGCGAGTGCCATGGCCGGCAGTTTCGGCGCCGTGGCCTGGGGATTGAAACACTACCGCGAAGGGGCACCGATCACCCACGTGCTCGCCAACCGCATCGGTAGCGCCATGCACGCGCGGCTGTGCCGCGACACGCTGCCCGAGGACATCGCCTGGGCTGGGCATTTGCCGCGCGACGAGGCGATGACCCTTCCCGAGCGCCACCTGGGATTGCTGCCCGCCGCTGAAATCGCTGACCTGGAAACGCGACTGGATCGCATGGCCGAGGCCATCGGCCAGACCGAGGCCGCAGCGCTGCCGCCGCCGGTCGCCTTTCTGCCGGCAGATGCCCCATCGTCCCTTCCGCCGCTCCTCGCCGGCCAGACGGTGGCGGTGGCGCGCGATGCCGCTTTTTGTTTCCTCTACCCCGCCAATCTCGAGACCCTGCACGCCCTCGGGGCCCGCACGGTCTTCTTCTCCCCGCTCGCGGACTCCGCCCTGCCGCCGTGTGATGCCGTTTGGTTACCCGGTGGTTACCCCGAGCTGCACGCGGCGGCGATCGCCGCCAACCGCCCGATGGCCGCGGCACTCGCCGCCCACGTGCAGTCGGGCAAGGCGCTGCTCGCCGAGTGCGGCGGCATGATCGCCTGCGCCGAGACCCTCGTCGATGCCGCGGGCCGGTCCTGGCCGATGTTCGGTCTGATTCCAGGCCAGGCGCGCATGCAATCGAGGCTCGCCGGCCTCGGCGTGCTGGAAGGGGATCTCCCCGAGGGACGCCTCACCGGCCACACCTTCCACTACTCCACGTTCGAGACGACGCTCGCGCCGCTCGCCCTTGCGCGTAAGACCCGCGGCACCGGTGGCGAGGCGATTTACCGTCACGGTCGGCTCACGGCGAGCTACATGCACTTCTATTTTCCGTCGAACCCGGTGGCGACGGCGGCACTTTTTGGATCGATGACCGACTCCACGACGTGGAGAGCGATATGAGCCTTCCTTTTCCGCCTTCCCCTCATCGCTTTTCCGAGGCGGAGCGCGAGGCGGTGTACCGCGCCATTGCCGAGCGTCGCGACATGCGCCATTTTCTACCCGACCCGGTCGATCCCGAAATTCTGCACCGGCTGCTGTGGGCGGCGCATCAGGCGCCCAGCGTGGGTTACATGCAACCCATCGTTCGCGCCACCCTCATCGGAGCGAGCGCCATCGTCCTGTGGGGGACGCTCGCGCCGTTCGCGATCGTGGGCGGCTCGCTGGTGGCGGGTTGGGAATGGAGGAAACGGGCCGTTTCCTCGTTCGAGGAGGTTTCGTGACAAGGGTGATGACGGCTTCCCGCTTCCCGCTACTGGCCGCGGCGTGCTTCGGCTTTCTGGGGGTAGCCATGGGCGCGTTCGGGGCGCATGTGTTGCGGTCGCACCTTGCCGCCGCGCTCTACGAGAACGTGCAAACGGCGGTGTTCTACCAGTTCGTCCATGCCCTGGCGCTCTTCGCTCTGGGGGTGCTGGGAGCCGCGGGCTGGAGGAACCGGGCCTTGAGCCTCGCGGCGGGGTTGTGGACGGGCGGGGTGATCGCTTTCTGCGGCAGCCTCTACGCTTATGCCTTTACGCAATGGTGGCCGCTGGTGTGGGTGACGCCGTTAGGCGGCACGGCGCTGCTCGCCGGCTGGGCCGCGTTCGGCATTGGCGTCTTGCAGGAAATTCCTTCGATGCAAGACGGGTCTCCATGCTCATCGAAGCGACGATCGCGTTAAAATTTAACAAGCTCGTAACAATCGCACTCTAGACTCTCCGGGTCGGGACGTTCGTCCCTGCAAAGCCCCTTTCTCGAACAAGGAGTCGTTCCATGAAATTCTCCAAAAGCGTACTGCTTGGAGCACTGGCGTTGGTGGGTGCGGTCGGTGCCGCTCAGGCACAGCAGAAGATCGTCACGATCGACGGATCGAGCACGGTTTATCCGGTGACCGAGGCCGTGGCCGAGGAATATCAAAAAATGAAGAAAGGCACGGTGAAGGTCACGGTGGGGATCTCCGGCACCGGCGGTGGCTTCAAGAAATTCTGCCGTGGCGAGACGGACATTTCCGGGGCATCACGACCCATCCTCAAGTCGGAAATGGAAGTGTGCCGCCAGGCTGGAATCGAGTACATCGAGCTGCCGGTGGCTTATGACGCCATTACCGTCGTGATCAACCCGAAGAACACCTGGGCCGAGGAAATGACGGTGGCCGAGCTCAAGAAGATGTGGGAGCCTTCCGCGCAAGGGGTGGTCGACAACTGGAAGAAGGTCTCCGAGCGATTCCCTGATCATCCGCTCAAGCTCGCCGGTCCCGGCGCCGATTCCGGCACCTTCGATTATTTCACCGAAGCCATCGTTGGAAAGTCGAAGTCGAGCCGGGGTGATTTCATGGCTTCCGAAGACGACAACGTGATCGTACAGTTCGTCAGCCGCGACGTGGGCGCTTTGGGCTTCTTCGGCATGGCGTACTACATGGAAAACAAAGACAAGGTCAAGGCCGTCAAGATCAAGAAAGACGAAAACTCGCCGGCCATCGCTCCCTCGGTCGAAACGGTGAATAACGGCTCGTACCAGCCGCTGTCTCGCCCCGTCTTCATCTACGTGAGCGCGAAGGCCGCCCAGGAAAAACCGGAGGTGCGCGAGTTCGTCGAATTCTATCTGCAGCACGCCGCCAAGCTAAGCAGGGAAGTGGGCTACGTCGATCTGCCCAGCCAAGCCTATGAGCTGGCGATGGAGAACTTCAAGGCGATGAGAACGGGCACGGCTTTCGGCGGTGTGCCCGACGTCGGTTTGAAGGTCGAGGAATTGCTGCAGCGTGAGAAGCACCTGTAAGCTGCATTGCCACGCCATCGGCTGGCGATCGCGAGCCGATGGCTTTTTCATCGTTCGATCCTTATTACTACGGTCAGACAGACCATGAGCGATTCAATGACGACGACCGACACGGGCGGTAGCGGTAGTTTTTCCTCTCCTTATCTCGACCGTATCCGCACCATGCGCCACGTGCGCAACGGCAAGGAACGCGTCATCGAGGCGATCCTTTTCGTGGCGGCATTTTGCGCCGTGGCGGTGACGGTGGCCATCGTCGCCATTTTGCTCTACGAGGCCTCGACGTTCTTCGAACACGTCTCGCTCGTGGAGTTTCTCACCGGCACCGAATGGACGCCGCTCTTCGAGCGTGCGAGGTATGGCATGCTACCGCTGTTGGTCGGCACGGTGGTGACTTCCGCCATCGCCTTTCTCGTCGCCGGCCCGCTGGGGTTCCTCATCGCGATGTATTTATCCGAATTCGCTCCGCCGAAACTCGCGGAGGTGCTCAAACCTTTCCTCGAACTGCTCGCCGGCGTGCCGACCATCGTCTATGGCTATTTCGCATTGCTCTTCGTCACGCCATTGCTGCAGAAACTCATTCCGGGGCTGCCCGGATTCAACATGCTCAGCGCCGGTCTGGTGATGGGATTGATGATCGTGCCCTACGTGGCTTCGATCGCCGAGGATGCGATGCGCGCCGTGCCCATGGCGCTGCGCGAAGGCTCCTACGCCATGGGGGCCACGCGCTTTCAGACGGCGATGTGGGTGGTGCTCCCGGCTTCCTTCTCTGGGGTGATGGCTGCGTTCGTGCTGGGGATTTCCCGGGCGGTGGGCGAAACGATGATCGTGGCCATCGCCGCCGGTCAGCAGCCCAACTTCACTTTCGATCCGCGCGAACCCGCGGCGACGATCACCGCCTACATCGTGCAGGTGGCCATGGGCGATCTGCCGCACGGTTCGATCGGCTACCAGAGCATTTTCGCCGTCGGGCTCGTGCTCGTGGTGATCACCTTGTTTTTCAACCTGATCGGCCAAATGCTGCGCCGGCGCATTCGCGAGGTGTATTGAGATGGCGGAGACACAGGGTCCTCGGTTGCGAACGATCATCGCCCGAAACCAGCGCTGGGATTTGATCATCGGTACCATCGGCTTGCTGGCCACGACCGTGGGGGTGCTCGTCCTCATGCTCCTCTTCGTCGATCTGGTGATCGACGGCTGGCAGCGGCTCACCCCCGATTTCTTCCTGAATTTCCCGTCGCGGCGGCCCGAGGAAGCAGGTATTCTCTCGGCCTGGGTCGGGTCGGCCCTGGTGATGGTCGTGACCGCGTTCACCGCCGTGCCGCTCGGGGTGGCCGCGGCCATCTATCTGGAAGAATACGCGCCGAAAAACTGGATCACGGAACTCATCGAAATCAACGTGACCAATCTCGCGGCGGTGCCTTCCATCATCTACGGCTTGCTTGCCCTGGGGCTTTTCGTCTATATCCTCGGTTTCGGGCATAGCATCCTCACGGCCGGCCTCACCCTCGGGCTCATGATCCTGCCCATCGTCATCGTGGCCACCCGCGAGGCCTTGCGCGCCATTCCCGTGGCCATCCGCGAGGCGGCTTATGCCTTGGGGGCGACGCGCTGGCAAGTGGTGAGCGATCACCTCGTCCCCTACGCTTCGGGTGGCATCTACACGGGGGTGATCATCGGCCTGTCGCGCGCCATCGGTGAGACGGCGCCCGTCATCACCATCGGCGCGCTCACTTTCATTGCTTTCCTGCCACCGATTCCGTTCACCGGCGATCCCCCTGCGGGTCCCTTCGATTGGCTCTTTTCGCCTTTCACCGTGCTGCCCATCCAGATGTTCAACTGGCTGTCGCGTCCGCAAACCGCGTTTCACGTCAATGCAGCGGCCACCGGCATCGTCATCATCGTGGCAACTCTGTTGATGAACGGCATCGCCATCTGGCTGCGCAGCCGTATCCGCAGCAAGCTGAAATGGTGAACGACTTCAATTTCTCGACGGAATCGACCGTATGAACCAACCCAAAACCCTGGATGACAACGCCGCAATGGTCACCGAGACGCTCAAGGCCGAGACGCGTAAGTTCAATTTTTTCTATGGCGACAACCACGCCCTGAAAAACGTCGACCTGCCGGTGGCCGAACGTCGGGTCACCGCCTTGATCGGGCCGTCCGGCTGCGGCAAATCGACCTTGTTGCGCAGTTTCAACCGCATGCACGATCTCTATCCCGGTAACCGCTACGAAGGCGAGATCCGTCTCTATCCCGACGACGTCAACCTCGTCTCGCCCGAAGTCGACCCCATCGAGATCCGCATGCGCATCTCGATGGTGTTCCAGAAACCCAACCCCTTCCCCAAGACGATTTTCGAGAACGTCGCCTACGGCCTGATGGTGCGTGGCGAGAAACGCCGCTCGGTGCTGGAGGAGAAAGTCGAAGAAGCCTTGCGCGGAGCGGCGCTGTGGGAAGAGGTCAAGGATCGGCTCGACGATCTGGCCTTCAACCTCTCGGGCGGCCAGCAGCAGCGCCTGTGCATCGCCCGGGCGCTCGCTTCGGACCCGGAGATCATCCTCTTCGACGAGCCCACTTCGGCGCTCGACCCCATCGCCACGGCGAGCATCGAGGAACTCATCGCCGAGATCAAGGAAAAAGTGACCATTCTCATCGTCACCCACAACATGCAGCAGGCGGCGCGCATCTCGGACTACACCGCCTTCATGTACCTGGGCGAGCTCGTCGAGTTCGGTCGCACCGACGAGCTCTTCGTGCGCCCGCGCAAGAAACAGACCGAGGACTACATCACCGGGCGCTTCGGCTGATCACCACCACCAGGCCGCGATGCCGAGCAGGACGAAAGCGAGCGCCGCGACCAGGTGGATCGTCTTGGCCGGCAGCCGGCGCGTGATCCGCTCGCCGAACCACACCACCGGGGCGTTGGCGAGCATCATGCCGACGGTGGTGCCGGTCACCACCGCCGCCCAAGGCGAATAGTGCGCGGCGAGCGCCACGGTGGCGAGCTGCGTCTTGTCCCCCATCTCGGCAAGGAAGAACGCGGAAGACACGATCGTGAAGATGCGGGTGAGCGTCGCCGCCGGCCGCGTCTTCGTCTCGTCTTCGTCGATCGTATCCGGTACCAGCATCCACAACCCCAGCGCGACGAAGGAAAGGGCGGTGACCGTGCGCAGCACGTCCGGCCCGAGCCACTGCGTCACCGCCGCGCCCAGCGCCGCGGCACCGGCGTGATTGACGAGGGTGGCAAAGAAAATCGCCGCGCAGATCGTCCACGGCGCACGATAGCGCCCGGCGAGCACGAGCGAGAGGAGCTGGGTCTTGTCGCCGACTTCGGCGAGCGCGACGAGCCCGGTGGCGGTGAGGAAGGCTTCCATGGGAGCGCGGCGAAAAGTGGCGCGAATCGCATTATAGCGGCGTACTTGCTATGATCGCAGGAATCGCCGACGGGTTCGTCGGCCGCAACGCACGGGGACCCATGCACGAAAACGAGGGAAGATCCACTGCCTCCTGTATCCGCATCCGCGGCGCGCGCCAGCACAATCTGCAAGGGCTCGACGTCGACCTGCCCACGGGGCGGTTCATCGTCGTGACCGGCGTTTCGGGCGCGGGGAAATCCTCGCTCGTGATTGAGACGCTCTACGCCGAGGGGCAGCGCCGCTACGTCGAAACCTTTTCGCCCTATGCGCGCCAGTTCTTCGAGCGCCTGGACGCACCCGAGGTCGACGAGGTCGAGGGGGTGCTGCCGGCGATCGCCATCGAAGGCGGCACCAGCGTGCGCACTTCGCGCTCGACGGTGGGTACGCTCACCGAGATCGCCGATCACGCCAAATGGCTCTATGCGCGCGCCGCGCGCCTCTTCTGTCCCGGCTGCGGCGAAGAGATCGTACCGCACACGCCGGAGACGGTGGCTGCAGACCTGCGGCGACGTTTTGCCCCGGCCGCGCGGCTCGCCGTGCTCTTCCCCTTGCCGGTGCCCGAACGCCTGCCCGCCGAGACGGTGCGCGCCGGGCTCGCGGCCCAAGGCTACGCGCGCGTCGTCGCCCGCACGCCCGCAGGGGACGGGAATTGGTGGTGGTGGGTGGTGCAGGATCGCTTCCGCCTCGAAACGATCGAGGAACGGCGTTTGCTCGAAGCGCTGGAAGCGGCTTTCGCCCAGGGACAGGGGCGCCTGGCGGTGGCCGACTGGGACGAACTGCGAAATCGGCTGGGTGAGCCGGCGGAGACGGGTGAGCCCCTCTTTTGCGAGCGGATTCCCGCACGGGAATACCGCCGCGAGCGCTACTGCGGGGCTTGCGATCGGACTTTTTTCGACCCCTCGCCGGGTCTCTTCTCCTTCAATTCGCCGGTGGGCGCCTGTCCGACCTGCCGTGGTTTCGGGCGGGTGATCGGCATCGATTGGGACAAGGTGATCCCGGACCCGTCGCTTTCCCTGCGCCGAGGGGCGATCCGTCCCTGGCAGGGAGGATTCTCGGCGCAATGCCAGCAGGAACTGGAGATGCTCGCTCCGGCCGCCGGCGTGCGTCTGGACGTGCCCTGGCGCGAATTGAGCGAGGCGGAGCGGCGCTGGGTGCTCGAAGGCGACCCCGACTGGATCGATTGGGAGACGAGCTGGCCGCAGCATTGGTACGGCGTGCGCCGCTACTTCGAGTGGCTCGAATCCAAGTCCTACAAGATGCACGTGCGGGTGCTGCTGTCGCGCTACCGCAGCTACACCGTCTGCCCCGACTGCCACGGCGCGCGCCTCAAACCGGAAGCGCTCGCCTGGCGTTTGATCGCCGCCGACGAGGCACCGCCACCCGGACGCCTTCCCGGCCACGACCTGCCCGAACTCTTCGCCCTGCCGGTCGAGGAGGCGGCCGCCTTCGTGCGCCGCTGCGCGGCCGGCATCCAAGGCAAGACCCTGCGGCAGGTGTTCGAGGAAATCGAGACCCGCCTGAGCTATCTGTGCGAAGTGGGCCTGGGGTACCTCACCCTCGATCGCGCCTCGCGCACCCTCTCGGGTGGGGAATTGCAGCGCATCCATTTGACGACGGCGCTCGGCACTTCGCTGGTGGAGACGCTCTTCGTGCTGGAAGAGCCGACCGCCGGACTGCACGCCCGCGACGTGGCGCGGCTCATCGGCGCGATCCGCCGGCTGGTGGATCTGGGCAACACGGTGGTGGTGATCGAGCACGACCCACAGGTGATCGCCGCGGCCGATTGGGTGATCGACCTCGGGCCGGGTGCCGGGGCCCAAGGGGGGCGCCTGGTGGCCGAAGGTCCGCCCGCCGCCGTCGCCGCGCATCCGGCCTCTCTCACCGGCGCCTATCTCGGCGGTCGCTTGCGGGTGCAGGCGGAGCGAACCCCGCGCGAGGTGGGCGAAATCCTTGGCTGCGACTCTACGGGGCGCGCGAGCACAACCTGAAAAGCATCGACCTGGCGCTGCCCCTCTCGGGGTTGACGGTGATCGCCGGGGTCTCCGGTTCGGGCAAATCCACCTTGGTCGAAAACGTGCTCGTACCGGCGCTTGCCCGGGCGCTCGGGCGCGAGGCCGAGGCCCCGGGACCGTACGATGCGCTCGAAGGAGCGCAGGCGCTTGCCGATCTCGTCTGGGTCGACCAGACGCCGCTCGCCAAGAGCGCGCGCTCCATGCCGGTGACGGTGACCGGTGCCTGGGACGAGCTGCGCCGCGCTTTCGCCGCCCAGCCCGAGGCCGCCGCCCACGGCTTCACCGCCGGCAGCTTCAGCTTCAACGCGGGCGAAGGGCGCTGTCCCGCCTGCGGCGGTTCGGGGTTCGAACACGTCGAGATGCAGTTCCTTGCCGACGTCTACCTGCGCTGCCCGGTGTGCGACGGCCGGCGCTTCCGGGACGAGGTATTGCGCGTGCGGCTCGCCGGCAAGAACGCCGCCGAATGGCTGGAGCTCACGGTGGACGAGGCTCTGGCGCTGCTTTCCCGCCTGCCCGGGGCCAAGGCGGCCATGGCGCGCCTGCAGCCGCTCGTCGCGCTCGGGCTGGGCTATCTGCGGCTGGGGCAGCCCACGCCGACGCTCTCCGGCGGCGAAGCCCAGCGCCTCAAGCTTGCCGCTCGGCTCGCCGAACGCCGCCGCGGCGGCAAGACGCTCTACGTGCTCGACGAACCCACCACGGGGCTGCACCAGCACGAGGTGGCGCGACTGCTGCGCGTGCTCGAGGAACTGGTCGAGCAGGGCGAAGCGGTGGTGGTGGTCGAACATCACCTCGACGTGATCTCCGCCGCGGATTGGGTGATCGAACTGGGCCCCGACGGCGGAGAAAAAGGCGGTCGCATCGTCTTCGAAGGCCCCCCGCCCCGGCTCGCCACGGCTGAGACCGCCACCGGCCGGGCCCTGCGCGAGCGCACTGGCGCCTTCATCGCCCCGTCCCTGCCCCTTGCCGCCGAGCCGACCCCTTTGTACGGTCCCGCGCCACCGCGCGCGATCGAGATCTTCGATGCGCACGAGCACAACCTCAAACACCTCGACGTGACGATCGCGCGGGAGCGGCTCACCGTGGTCACGGGTGTGTCCGGTTCGGGCAAATCCACGCTCGCCTTCGACATCGTCTTCGCCGAAGGGCAGCGGCGCTACCTCACCGCGCTCGATGCCTACGCGCGCCAGTTCGTGCAACCGCCCCCGCCCCCCGCCGTGGGCCGCATCCAGGGGCTGTCGCCCACCGTCGCCATCGAACAGCGCACCAGCCGCGGCGGCTACAAGAGCACGGTGGGCACGCTCACCGAGATCGCTCCTTTCCTGCGGCTCCTCTATGCCCGCCTCGGCACGCCCCATTGCCCCGAGTGCGGCGTGGCGCTCGAGCCGCTCGCCGCCGGATCCCTGGCGCAGCGCCTGGCGCACCTGCCCCCGCCGCTTTCCCTCTATGCGCCCCTCGTGCGGCGCCGCAAGGGGATCTATAAAGAATTGGCAGCCTGGGCGGCACGACGGGGCGTGACGACGCTGCTCGTCGACGGCGGGGAAGTGCCCACCGATCCCTGGCCCAAGCTCGACCGCTACCGCGAGCACGACATCGACCTGCCGATCGCCCGGCTCGAATCCGCCGATGCGCACGCTTTACAGCGGGCCGTGCAGCAGGCGCTGGAAGCGGGTGAAGGCGTGAAAGTGAGCGACGGGCAGGGGCATTGGCACCTCTTCGCCGGCGCCCACGTCTGCCCCTCTTGCGGCAAGGGCGCCCCGCCCCTCGATCCACGCCTCTTCTCGCAGCATTCGCCCCTGGGGTGGTGCCCGGCTTGCCTCGGCACCGGCCGGAAACTGCTGGGCGAAGGCGCGACGCTGCGCGATGGCCGGCCACTCTCGCTCGAAGCGGAACGCGAGGTCGAGGGCCGTCTCGTCACCGCCCAGACCTGTCCCGAGTGCGGCGGCAGCCGGCTCAATGCCTACGCCCGCGCCGTGCGGCTACAGGGAACGAGCCTGCCGGAGCTGTCCCGCCTGCCGCTCGCGCGCCTGGCGCCGTGGTTCGATACGGCCGCCGCGCAGTGGGACGAACGCAGCCGGCGCATCGCCGCCGAAGTCCTGCCGCAGATCGCGCAGCGCCTCGCTTTCCTGTGCGAAGCGGGGCTGGGCTACCTCACGCTCGAGCGTGCCGCGCCCACGCTCTCGGGGGGCGAAGCGCAGCGCATCCGGCTCGCCGCCCAACTCGGTTCGACCCTGCGCGGCGTGTGCTACGTGCTCGACGAACCCACCATCGGCCTGCATCCGCGCGACGACGAACGCCTCATCGCCATGCTGCGGCGGTTGCAGCGCCGCGGCAATACCGTGCTGGTGGTCGAGCACGACGAGGCGATGATCCGCAGCGCCGACGAGGTGATCGACCTCGGCCCCGGCGCGGGCGAGCACGGCGGCGAGGTGGTGGCTCGAGGGCCGCTGCCGGTCATTCTCGCCTCGCCTCGTTCGCTCACCGGCAAGATGCTGCGCACGCCCATCGCGCATCGGCTCGCACCGCCGCGGCCCGTCGCCGACGACACGCCGAGCCTGTGGGTGCGCGGGGCACGCCGCCACAACCTGCAGGGCATCGATGTGCGTCTTCCGCTCGCACGCCTCATCGTGGTCACCGGCGTGTCCGGTTCGGGCAAATCGACCCTGGTGCGCGAGGTGCTCGCCGAGAGCCTGCGTCAGGGCCGACCCATCGGCTGCGAACGCCTCGAAGGCGGCGAGGCGCTCACGCGGCTGCTCGAAGTCGACCAGACCCCCATCGGCAAGACCCCCCGCTCCTGCCCGGCCACCTACCTCAAGGTGTTCGATCCCATCCGTCGGCTGTTCGCCGAGACGCAGGATGCGCGGACCCGCGGTTGGGCCCCGGCGTGGTTCTCCTTCAATACCGGCGAGGGCCGCTGCCCGGTGTGCGAGGGGCAGGGCATGATCACGGTGGAAATGGCCTTCCTGCCCGACGTGCGCGAACCGTGCGAGGCCTGTGGCGGTAGCCGCTATCGCGCCGAGACCCTGCAGGTGCGCTGGCGCGGAGCGAGCATCGCCGACGTGCTGACGATGACGGTCACTCAGGCGGCGGAATTCTTCGGTGCACACCCGGCGATCGCGCGGCCGCTGCGCTGGATGGAAAAAGTCGGCCTGGGCTATTTGCGCCTGGGGCAGCCCAGCCCGACCCTCTCCGGCGGGGAGGCGCAGCGACTCAAGCTGGTCGCCGAGCTCTCCCGACCGGCGAACACTCCCACCCTCTATCTGCTCGACGAACCCACCGTAGGGCTGCACCTCGCCGACATCGAGAAACTGCTGCACGTGTTGCACCGCCTGGTGGAGAACGGCCACACGGTGGTGGTCATCGAACACGACCCGGACGTGTGGCTCGAAGCCGATTGGCTCATCGACCTCGGCCCCGGTGGCGGGGACGAAGGCGGTCGACTGGTCCACCAGGGAACCGTGGAATCCCTGCGACGGCGGGCAAGCGGGGCGACGTGTGAGGCGCTCGAGAGGGTGCTTTCCCGCCGCAAAGATGCTTTACTGAAGTGAACGAGCGTATTCCGTGCAAGTGAGGAGAAGACGATGGCACATGAAGATCGCAACCTCCCCGTCTGGGATCCGGCGCTGCGGCTCTTTCACTGGTCCCTGGTCGCTTGCGTGGTCGGCGCGGTCGTCTCGGTCAAGATCGGCGGCAACGCCATGCGCTGGCACCAGGGCTTCGGGCTGGCGGTATTGGGGCTCATCGTCTGGCGGCTGCAGTGGGGCTTCGTCGGGCCGCAGACGGCGCGTTTCTGCGCCTTCGTGCGCGGACCCCGCGAGATCCTCGCCTATGTGCGCGGGCAATGGCATGGCGTGGGGCACAATCCCCTGGGGGCGCTCTCGGTGCTGGCGCTCCTCGGGCTCTTCGGCCTGCAGGCGCTCCTGGGGCTTTTCACTTACGACGAAATCGCCTTTCGTGGACCGCTTGCGACGCTCGTCGATTCCTATTGGCAGATCCGTCTCACGCACTGGCACCGCATGCTCGAGCCGCTGCTGTGGCTGATCGTGCTGCTGCACGTGGGCGCCATCGTCTTCTATGCCGTGGTGAAGAAGGAGGACCTGGTGCGCCCCATGATCACCGGCTATCGTCCCTTGCCGGAAGGGCTGGCGGAGGTACCCCGCGTGCAATGGGACAACAAGAGCTACCTACTGCGCCTCGCGCTCACCGTGGCGGTGGCGCTCGCCGTGGTGTACCTGGCGAGCGGCGTCTGGATCCCGGCGCCCACGCCCGTGGCGCCGACGCCGGGGATGGACTGGTGAAGATTCAATCCTTCATGCGGAACTTGTCGTGGCAGGCCTTGCAGGCTTTGCCCACTTCGCCGAATTGCTGGGCGATTTCGGCTTTGTCGCCCATCGCGGCGATTTCGGCGAGCTTGTTTGCCTGTTCGGTGAAATTGATCGCGATCTCACGCACTTGGTCGGGTTGCTCGAAGAATTCCTTTTTCAGCCGGCTCTTGTGGAAACCGACGACGCCTACCGTGTCGGGGCTGTAGAGCGCACCCATGCCCGAATTGGCGGCCGCGGCGATGGCGTTGGCCGCTGCCGCCACCTGGGCCTGATCGAAGGGGGCGCTGCCGTCGACCGTCTGCGCCTTGATCTTCTCCATGTTCCAGGCCATGAACGTGTAGGCGGCCTGGCGGAACTTCACTTTGTCTTCCGGTTTTAGGGCCTGAGCGGCGGCGGCGCCGGCAAGCCCCATGGCGGTGGCGAAGAGCAGGATCTTGGGCAGTTTCTTCATGGGTCTTCTCCTTACACAGAGGGATATCGTTTTAGTATAGACGATGTTCCTGAGAATGGTGAGGAAAAGCCCTTTCATGCCGCGCTCGCCCGGCTCGCCCTTCGGCTCGGTGAACCCTTGGTAGCCTTGGAAGGGGCGGAGAGGGATTCACCATATTTCTGCTGCACCATCTCGCCGATGAGGCGGATGACCTCCTGGCTGGCGGTTTCGGCAGTGCGCATATTCGTAACGATGGAATCCAAGATGGCGGCATCACGCAGCCAGTTCTTTTTCGCTTGTTCGATGGCGGCATGTATGCCGGCGTGGACGCGTCGATGAGGTTCTTCCAGGGCGCGATAAGCGGGGGTGCTGGAGAAGTGTTCCTTACCATAACCCTCATAATACCATTTGCCCAGGCGACACTGCGTGTGATCTGAGCCGACTGCCTGGGCTTCTTCTCCTTGGCCGCTTCGTTCGGCTGCTACGTAACCGCGCTGCATGTAGATGATGTGATCGAGTTTCACCAAGGAGGTGAAAGCCAAATCCTTGGCGCGTTCGACCGCTACGATCATCGCCTCTGCCGAACGTGCCACCGCTTCGAAGCGGTTCTCGAACCCCTCGACTTCGTCGCTGACGGTTTGGGCTTGCTCACTCATCGCGCGGGTCTGTTGCACCATCGCGCCCACCCTGTCGCGCAGTGCGCCGATGACGTCGCCGATCTCGTCGGTAGCAACCCGTGTGCGTTCGGCGAGCTTGCGCACTTCGTCGGCCACCACGGCGAAGCCGCGTCCGACTTCGCCGGCGCGCGCGGCCTCGATCGCGGCGTTCAAGGCGAGCAGGTTCGTCTGTTCGGTGATCTCGGAGATGAGTTGGACGGTGCGACCGATGGAGTTACTGGCGCCTTCGAGAGAGGTCGCTGTCTCGGTCATCGTACGCATGTTTCGGTCGATCGCCTCCAGCGCACTGGCGAGTTGCCGTGCCGTCGCCAGGCTCTCGGCGGCTCCTTCCTGGTTGCGCTGAGCGAGGTGCTGTACTTCGTCCATGCGCCCGCTCACGTCCATCAAGTCGGTCTGATTTCCGGCGAGATTGCGCAGGAGGTTGTCCACATTGATCTGGTGCAGGGCGCTGTTGAGCCGGTTCTTCGCCGCGAGTTCGGTGGCCTGTTCCATGGTAGAGAGCGCGAGGTTGATCGACTCCAGCGAACGGCGGATCTCGCCCGGCATCCCGTCGACAAAAGCGTGTCGATGGAAGTCACCCCGGGCGGCGCGATCGAAGCAGGTGTTGACGTCCTTGAAGTAGGCTTCCATCACGTCGAGCAGATCGTTCAGTTCCCAGGCGATCTTGCCGATCTCGCCCAGTCCCTTGGTGTGGGTGATACGCACGCTCAGGCATCCCTCCTTGGCGCGGGCCAAGACGACGCTCATGCGCGCCAAGGCCTTCAGGGGATGGGTGATCCAGCGATAGGCATACCAGGCGAAGGCGAGCGACAGAAGGGGAGCCGTGATATTCAGCACGGTCGGACCGTGCTGCCAGATCGAATGGACGGCGAGTCCGGCGATCACGAGCACGTAGACGATGCTGACGAAGCGTACGCGCTGCTGGATGAAGGGGATGGTTCGGCTCGCCTCGCTCGTGGGCTGCAATAGCCGTTCTAGAGGATCAGAGGCGGCAGCGTTTGTGCTGCGTGACATGTTCTTCTCCTTGTGCGTCGAAATCAGGCAATTTTGACGCTGCGTGATATTCATCACCGCTCGAGGAAGAGATCGAGCACCAAGGCTTCGTAGGTGGTGCCGAGTTCTTCGAGTTTGCGGGTGAGCCAGGCGAGCGAGGCTTCACAGGCTTTGGCTGGACCTGCCTCGCGCTCGATGCGCAGCATTTCGGCGTAGATCGGCGCCAGGGTGTCGATGGCGCGCTGCGGGGCCTGCCGCCGTACCGAGTAGTAGCCTAGCACTTCGTCGCCGAAGCGATCGACGGTGACGTTGGCGAACACCCAGTAGTAGTGTCCCTTCGAGGTCATGTTCTTGACGAAGCCGAACCATTCCTCGCCGCGCTGGATCGTATCCCACAGGTGCTTGAAGGCGCCGCGGGGCATGTCGGGGTGGCGCACGATGTTGTGCTGTACGCCCAGCAGGTCGTCTTCGGCATAGTCGGCCACCCGCATGAAGACGCGGTTGGCGTAGGTGATGCGACCTTTGAGGTCGGTCTTGCTGACGATGATCTCGTCGGGCGAGAAGTGGACTTCTACATTGGTCGGCGTGATCTTGGGCTTCATCGTGGCCTCCTTCCGATGTGTGAATCTTAAGGAAACATTATCGGCTCATTGGGGAGGAACTGAAGGAATTTTCACCGTCTGTTCGAGGGTTTGCTTGCCCCGTCTTGCGCTATTCTGCATCCTGAGGCTCAAGTCCCGTGGCGACGTTGGCGTGGCAGGGGGGAGTGGAGGACGATGGAAAAGAGACATTCGGTGGCGCGGCGCCTGATCGCCGCGATCGGGATCGTGCTGGTGGCGGGCCTTGCGGTGATGGTCGCCTGGAGCATGGCCGCTTCGCGCACCATGGCGCGCGACCAGGCCGAGCGCTTCGCCGCTTCGATCAATGAGATGACCATGGCCGGGCTCACGGCGATGATGGTCACCGGCACGGTGGGGGAGCGCGACGTCTTCCTCGACCAGATCCGCAGGCTCACGGCGGTGAGTGGCCTGGAAGTGCTGCGAGGCGAGGCGGTGACGGCCGTCTTCGGCCAAGGAGGGCTGGAGAAAGCGCCCGATGCGATCGAGGCCCGGGTGTTGGCGTCCGGTCAGCCCTACTTGGCGATCGAGGAGATCGACGGACGCAGGGCCTTGCGTGCCGTCTATCCCTCCACAGCGGCCACTGATTATCTGGGCAAGAACTGCATTCTGTGTCATCAGGTACCCGAGGGCACGGTACTGGGGGCGGTGAGCATGCGCATCTCGCTCGACGAGGCCGATGCCGCCACCCGCCACTTTGCCGCCTGGGTGGGCGGCTTCGCCATCCTCCTCGCGCTCATTGCCGGATCCGTCATTGCCTGGGTCGTGCGCCGCTCGGTGGCGCGTCCGCTCGAACACCTCGTCGTCAGTCTCGACGAGATCGCCAAGGGCGAAGGAGATCTGACGCGCCGCCTACCGGTGGAGCGTCACGACGAGATCGGCGCGGCCGCTGCCGGGTTCAACCGCATGCTCGAAACGGTAGGGGAACTCGTGCGTGAGGTGAAACGCACGGTGGTCACCTTGGAGGGCGCAACGGCCGAGATGGTGCGCAGTGGCGATGCGGTTCGTGCCGGAGCGAAGGCGCAGAACGCCGTGGTGGCGCAGGTACGGGAATTGATCGGCCGCTTGCACGAGGCGGCGATCGGTGTGGCGCGGGAGATCGCGGAAATCCAGGCCGAGTCGCAAGTGAGCCGGGAACGGACCGAGACGAGCCGGGCGCGGTTGGCGGCGCTGGTCGACGCCTTTACGGCGATCGAACGGGCTTTGACCTCGCTGGTGGAGTCGATGGACGCTTTCTCCCGGTCGTCGCACGAGATTCGCGTCATCACCCAGGAGGTGCGCGAAATCGCCGACCAGACGAACCTGCTCGCTTTGAATGCCGCGATCGAGGCCGCGCGCGCCGGGGAGTCGGGCCGAGGTTTCGCCGTGGTGGCCGACGAAGTGCGCAAGCTCGCCGAGAAATCGAGCGCCGCGGCTGGACGCATCGACGAGATCACCGCAGCGGTGGTCGCGCGCAGCGAGCAGCTCTCTTCGGCCTTCGAGTCTGGTCAGGCACAACTCAAGGAGGTGCGCCGCGTCTCGGACGAAGTGACCGAGCGGCTCGCCGAGGCCGGTGACGCAGTGGCCGACGTCGGACGGCGTCTCGATGCGGTGGTGACGGTGACCGAAAGCGAGCGAGAGCTGGCTGAACGGGCTGCGTCCTCGGTCGAAGGGATCGCACAGGAGGCTGGGCGGTTGGATGCGGAGGTCGATGCCTTGTCTTCGGCGGTGACGAAAGTACAGACACAGGCACAGCAGCTCGTCGAACGGGTGCGCCGCTTCCGGGTCGAATGAAGGGGCGGCATGCCCCTTCTTTACCCACTATCGGCGGATCGCAATGAAAAGTCTCATGCCATTGCGATCGACCAGCACGGCGAACCGGTTGCCGGCCGCGTTCACTGCTTGGCGGAATTCCTCCGGCGTGCGTACCGGTTGCTGGTTCACTGCCACGATCACGTCGCCTGGGCGCAAGCCCGCGAGTGCCGCCGGCCCAGTCACTCTCGTTACCATCACCCCCCCTTCTGCCAAACCACGCTCTTTCGCTTCCTGAGCGGTGAGGGCGCGCACGGAGATACCGGCTGCGGCCGGTTCGCCCGAGGGTTTCTTGCCCGGGCTCGCCTGAGCCGTCTCCTCTTCCAGTTCGGCCAGCGTCACTCTCTTCTCCAGGCGCTTTCCTTGGCGCAGGAGCTCGACCCGCACCGTTTCGCCCGGTTTGCGCCGTCCGATGATGCGCGGCAAATCGGCGGAATCCACGATTCGCTGGCCATCGACGCCGACGATGACGTCGCCGGGCTGGATGCCTGCTTTTCCTGCTGGGCTGTCAGTTTCGACGCTCGCGACCAGCGCACCCTCGGGTTTGTCCAGTCCGAAGCTCTTCGCCAGTTCCTCGTCCATGCCCTGGATGACCACGCCGAGCTTGCCCCGCTGAACTCGCCCATGCGCGATGAGCTGATCTTTCACTTCCTGCGCTACGTCGCTGGGGATGGCGAAGGCGATGCCCATGTAGCCGCCGGAGCGCGAATAGATCTGACTGTTGATGCCGATCACCTCTCCGTCCATGTTGAAGAGGGGGCCGCCGGAATTGCCCGGATTGACGGCCACGTCGGTCTGGATGAAGGGGACGTAGGTCTCGTCGGGCAGGCGTCGCGACTTGGCCGAGATGATGCCCGCGGTGACGGTGTGCTCGAAGCCGAAGGGAGAACCCACGGCGATCACCCACTGGCCGACGCGGGCCTTCTCGGGATCGCCGAATTTCACCGTCGGCAGACCATTGGCATCGATCTTGACCACGGCGATGTCGGTACGGCGATCGGCGCCGACCACCTTGGCCGGGAATTTGCGCCCGTCGGCGAGTTGGACCGTGACTTCGGCGTCCTCGCCCCCCTCACCCACGACATGGGCGTTGGTGAGGATGTAGCCGTCGGACGAGACGATGAAGCCGGAGCCGAGTCCGCGCTGCACCGGCGCTTCGCCGCGGCCGCCGGGTATCTGCGGCAGCGGGATGCCGAAGCGGCGGAAGAATTCGAAGAAAGGATCGTTCTCGTCGAAGGGAAACGGCAGGGCTTCCGCGCTCGAGCGACTCACCACGGTGATATTGACCACCGCCGGCGTCACCTGCTCGACCAGGTCGGCGAAATCCGGCAAACGCCGTTCGGAGCCGCCGAAGAGCACGGGGCGCAAGGCCGGTTCGGCCGCACTGGCGGCAGGCACGACGATGCCCGTTACCAAGGCGAGGGCGAACGCCAGCGCCGCGCCACGACGGCGCAGGCCGGCAGAGGTAGGATGCCGCGGACTGACTCCATTCATGGCTACTCCTTCCATGCGGGAAAAAAGCCCATTGTACGGGATCGTTCGGGAACAAAACGCCGGCATCGATGGTAAAAAGATTTGATACACTGGCCGAAGACGGTCGCCGTCGAGGGGAACGCAGCATGACGCTCACCGATTTACGCTATCTCGTCGCGCTCGCGCAGGAACGGCATTTCGGTCGCGCCGCCGAGCGCTGTCACGTGAGTCAGCCCACGCTCTCCGTGGCGATCAAAAAATTGGAGCAGCATCTCGGTGTTCTGCTCTGCGAGCGCAATCCCAACGAAGTGAAACTCACCGAGATCGGTCGCCTGGTGGCGGAGCAGGCCGAGCGGGTGCTGCGCGAGGCGCAGCGCGTCGAGGAGATCGCCCAGGCGGGCAAGGATCCCTTGGTAGGACCCCTGCGGCTGGGCGTGATCTTTACCATCGGCCCTTATCTGTTGCCGCGGCTCATTCCGCTCGTGCATGAGCTCGCCCCCAAAATGCCGCTCATCATCCACGAGGATTACACCTCGAAGCTCGCCGAGCAGCTCAAGCACGGCGAGATCGACGTCGCCATCCTCGCGTTGCCTTTCTCCGAACCGGGGCTCGTCACGCAGCCGGTTTACGATGAACCCTTCCGCGTTCTCATGCCGGCCGAGCATCCCTGGACCCAGCTCGATCGCATCCCGGCGGCCAAGCTTGCCGAGGAAAACGTGCTGCTGCTGGGGGCGGGCAACTGCTTCCGCGACCAGGTGCTGGAAGTGTGCCCGCAGTGCGTGAGCAATTCGCCGCTGCAGGAGGCGCTCGCCGGAAGTTCCCTGGAGACCATCCGCTACATGGTGGCGAGCGGCCTTGGGGTGACGGTGCTGCCCTCGTCGGCCGCCGACGACGCCTCGCGCATGAACCCGCTGCTGGCGGTACGGCCGTTTGTCGCGCCCGAGCCGTATCGGCGCGTGGTGCTGGTGTGGCGCGTCACCTATCCGCGCCACGGGGCGATCGACGTGTTGCGCCGGGCCATCTTCGCGGCGGACCTGCCCGGCGTGCGCCCGGTGGGCCCTGCGCCGCGCCCTCTGCCTGCGCAGCAGCACGGACCACGTCCGACCGAGGTGGCGCCATGACTCGAAGCGAACGGCACCATCGGCTGCCGCAATTTGTCAATGTCGCGGGTTGTGCGCTATATTGACCTGCGTCAGGTTCATCCGAGGAGAGAAGCATGAGCAAAGGACAAGACAGTACCGCCATCGACATCGGAATCAAGGAAGAAGACCGCAAGAAAATCGCCGAGGGGCTCTCCAAGCTCCTGGCCGATTCCTATACGCTGTATTTGGCCACGCACAACTTCCATTGGAACGTGACGGGGCCAATGTTCAACACCCTGCACTTGATGTTCGAGCAGCAGTACACCGAGCTTGCTGTGGCGGTCGACGACATCGCCGAACGCATCCGTGCGCTAGGCTATCCGGCGCCCGGAACTTACGCCGAGTTTCTCGAGCTCACCCGGCTCAAAGAGCCCAAGCCTGGTCTGAAGGCGGAAGACATGATCCGCTATCTCATCAAGGGCCAAGAAACGGTGGTACGTACGGCGCGCGAGATTTTACCCGTGGCCGAAAAGGCCGACGACCAACCCACGCTCGATCTGCTCACGCAGCGCATGCAGGTGCACGAGAAAAACGCCTGGATGTTGCGCAGCCTGCTCGAGTGAGCGACGCGACGCAACGATAGGGCGCCGTAGCAAAATCTCGTCGCCGCCCAACACCCATGAAAAAAGCCGGGATCGCCCGGCTTTTTTCATGGCACGACTGAACGTCTGCTTCGGCGTTGCACCCTACCCCCTCCTATCTTTCCCGCAGACCGATCGCTGTGGTTTTTCAGGGATCTCTCCTCGCGTTCCGGTTTTTCGTCTTGCTCGAGACGGGTCGAGTTCGCGTGATTTGTTTTTGTACGAATCATGGAAGTTAGGCTAAAATCAAAGCCTTTTACAGAAGTTAAGGACAGATCGTGACAAATAGTGACACCGTTTCCGGCCGGAGGATCGACAAAGCCCAAGTGCGCGAGTGGTTCGAACTCCCTTTCTTCGAGCTGCTGCATCGCGCCCACGACACCCACCGGCGCCACTTTCCCGGCCAGCGCATCCAGCGCTCGGCCCTGTTGTCAATCAAGACGGGGGGATGTTCCGAAGATTGCGGCTACTGCGCCCAGTCGGCGCGTCATCACGCGCGTGCGCGTGAGCCTTTGCTCGATACGCAGACCATCGTGCGTCATGCAGCGCAGGCCAAGGCGGCCGGTGCCACGCGTTTTTGCATGGGCGCTGCCTGGCGCGCGCCCAAGGACAAAGACCTAGAACGGGTGGCGGAGGCGGTCGCAGCGGTCAAATCGCTGGGTTTGGAGACCTGCGTCACGCTCGGCATGCTCTCGCCCCCGCAGGCTACCCGCCTCAAGGAAGCCGGGCTCGACTACTACAACCACAACGTGGACACTTCGCCGGAGCATTACGGCAAGGTGATCACCACGCACACCCTGAGTGACCGCCTGCGCACGCTCGAGGCGGTACGCGAAGTCGGCATCAAGGTCTGCTGCGGCGGGATCATCGGCATGGGCGAGACGCGCGAGGACCGCATCTCCATGTTGGCGCTCCTGGCCGGTCTCGACCCCCAGCCGGAGTCGGTCCCCATCAACCAGCTCATCCCCATTCCGGGCACGCCGCTTGCCGATGCGCCGCCCGTCGACCCGTTCGAGCTCGTGCGCACGATCGCGGTCGCCCGGCTGGCCCTGCCACGGAGCTACGTGCGCCTCTCGGCCGGTCGCAGCCAGATGAGCGACGAGCTCCAGGCGCTGTGCTTCTACGCCGGGGCCAATTCCCTCTTCTACGGTGAGAAACTCCTCACCGCCGGCAATCCGGACGTCGCGCACGACGACGTCCTGCTCGAGCGGCTCGATTTGCGGCCGGAGTGAGATTCATGGAAGCCCCCGCTTTGTTCGCCCAGGAAGCAACGCAATGGGAACGCCGCAGCCTCGAGGCCGTATGGCACCCGTGTACCCAGATGCAACGCCATCTGCCTGCTGGCGATCCGAATGCCCTCCCGCTCTTGCCCGTAGCCCGTGCAGCAGGCCCATGGCTATATGGTTTCGACGGTCGGGCCTACTACGATGCCATCTCTTCGTGGTGGACCACGCTCTTCGGTCACCGGCATCCTCCCATCATCGCCGCGATCAAGGAACAGCTCGATACGCTCGACCACGTGCTGCTTGCCGGTTGCACCCATGCTGCCGCGGTCGAACTGGCGGAACGGCTGCGTGCCCTGACGGGAGGGCAACTCGGGCATGCTTTCTTCGCTTCCGATGGCGCCAGCGCTACCGAAATCGCGTTGAAAATGGCAGCCCATTACGCCAGAAACCGAGGATTCCCCTGCAAGACCGGTTTCGTTTGTTTCGCCGGTGGCTATCATGGAGAGACGATCGGCGCGCTCGGCGTTACCGACGTTCCTCTCTTCCGGCAGGCCTATGAACCCCTGTTGCGCCCGGCGACGATTCTGCCCTGTCCCGACGCCCGTCTCGGCCCCCCGGCACTCGAACGAGCGGTTTGCGCTCTACGGTCGCACCTCCAAGCCCATGCCGAAGAGGTGGCCGCGGTGATCGTCGAGCCCATGGTGCAATGCGCTGGCGGCATGATCATGCATTCGCCGGAATTCTTGCGCTGCGTGCGCCGTCTGTGTGACGAATACGGCGTGCTGCTGATTTTCGACGAAATCGCAGTGGGATGTGGGCGAACAGGACGCCTGTTCGCCCACGAGCACGCCGGCGTGCGCCCTGACCTGCTCTGCCTGTCCAAGGGAATCACCGGTGGTACCTTGCCGCTGGCAGTAGTGCTCACCACCGATGAAGTGTTCGAGGCCTTTCTCGATGAGCGCATCGAACGCGGATTTCTCCATTCCCATTCCTACACGGGAAATCCCCTTGCCTGTCGTGCCGCTTGTGCCACCTTGGCGCTCCTTGAAGAGCCTGGCATACCAGAAAGGCTGGAAGCGCTCGGCGCGGCCTTCGAACGCGCTTTGGCACCCATTGCGGCGCAACATGGGGCTGCTCACCTGCGCCGCTGCGGTACCCTCGTGGCTTTCGACCTACCCAAGGCAGCGGAGGATTTTCCACGTCGCGCCGCCGTAGCTGCGCTCGAGCATGGCCTGTTGCTGCGACCTTTGGGTCGGACGGTCTATGTCATGCCCCCTTACGAGACGCGTCCCGAGGAGGTGGATTTCGCCTGCGAAGCGATCGCGCGCACCTTGGCCGACGTCCTTTGATCCCTGCGTGAGGCCGTTGCATGCATGATTCGTCACCTTCCTTCGTACGAGGATGGCTCGCCGAGCGGCAGGATCGAGGGCTACTGCGTCGCCTGCGACGCGCGTCACCAGTGGCTTCGAGCGCACGCTTCGTCCATGACGGACGACAAGGAATCAGTTTCGCCAGCAACGACTATTTGGGACTGGCGCACCATCCTGCCCTCGTCGAAGCGCTGATCGAAGGGGCGAAGATCTGGGGCGTCGGTGCCGGTTCCTCGGCCTTGGTGGGCGGCTATACCGAAGCGCACGCGGTGCTGGAATCCGAGCTCGCCGCCTTCCTGGGGTTTCCCGCGGGCCGAGTCTTCACCTCCGGCTACGCCGCCAACCTCGCGGTGATCACCGCCTTGGCCCGCGAAGCGCCGACGGCCATTTTTGCCGACAAACTGGTTCATGCCTCGCTCGTCGATGCGTTGCAACTCGCCCGCGCCGGCGGCGCCAAAGTTCGACGTTATCCCCATGGCAACCTCTCCGGCCTCGGCCAATGGCTGGAAAAATCCCGAGAGCCGGTGAAACTCGTCGTCACCGATGGGGTGTTCAGCATGGACGGGGACATTGCGCCGCTGTCCGCGCTCTCGGAGCTGGCGCGCGCCCACGGTGCCTGGCTCGTCGTCGACGATGCCCACGGCTTCGGTATTCTCGGGCCTGCCGGACAGGGAAGTTTTGCCGATGCCGGTCTGAACCCTCAATCCCATTGGCTCTGGGTCGTCACTTTCGGGAAAGCGTTGGGTGCAATGGGTGCCGCCGTGCTGGGCGCAGAAGAGGCGATGCTCTGGCTCGATCAGGCCGCGCGGACACACATCTATACGACCGCCATGCCGCCCGCGCTGGCACACGCCGTGCATACCGCCCTGCAGCTGGTGCGCGAGGAAACGACGCGTCGTGATCGACTCGCTGCGCTCATTCACCACTGGCGCCAGGGAGTGGCCCGGTTACCGGCGATCGAGGTGATCCATGCGCCGGAACCGCCAGAGAGCAGTAGCTCGGCCCTTCCCCGCTTGCCGTTTTCTCGTACCCCGATCCAACCCTTGATCTTGGGATCACCGGGGCAAACACTCGCCATTGAGCAAGCCTTGGCGCAGGCCGGGTTTTTCGTGCCGGCGATCCGCCCACCCACCGTCCCCGAGGGCAGCGCACGCCTGCGTTTTTCCTTATGCGCCGATCACGGCGAGGCTGAGCTCGATGCCTTGCTCGAAGTGCTGTCGCCGATCTTCCAGCAGTTCCCCACGGCAGACAAATGATGAACGAATGCAAGATGCCCATCCGGCGTGCTTTCACCCGACGGCGGCACAGCTATGCAGCCCACGACTACCCACAGCGACGCATCGCGGCCCACCTCGCCCAACGACTCGTCACCGTCTCGGACATGCCCGAGGGCTGGATCATCGACGCGGGCTGTGGCATCGGGCGCGATCTGCCGCTGCTGGCGCAGCGCTTCGGTCACGAGCGTCTTCTTGCCGTGGATTTCTCCCCCGAGGCCTTGGCCCTGATGCCGGCATCGGAAGTCACTCGCCTGTCGGCCGACCTCGAACTCCTGCCTTTGGCCGATGCCATCTGCGCCGGCTACTGGAGCAACTGCGCCTGGCAATGGACGCGGCCGCAGAGCGTTCTCGCACAGGCTTGGCGCGTCCTCAAAGCGAGGGGATGGCTATGGGCGAGCATCGTCCTTGCGGGCACGTTCCCTGAACTCGATCGAGCAGTGCGAACAGTGGGCGTCACGTCTGCCTTGGCGCGACTACCGGCCGAAACCGAGTGGGAGCACGCCCTTGGAACCCATTCGTGGTACGCATGCCGCTGGGAAATTCGCCATTTCACTTTTTATTATCCCGATGCAGAAACCCTCCTCCATGCGATTCGAGGCGTCGGAGCAAACCCGACGACACATTCCGGTTCCCCTGTTTGGACCCCCGGACGCCGGCGCGCACTACTCGATGCCCTGGAACGAGAGCGCACGGAAGAAGGATTGGGTTTGAGCTACCGCGTGGGTTTCTTGGCGGCCTGCAAAAAAGGAGGCTGAAAAACATGAATCCGGGCATATGGTTCCTCACCGGCACTGATACGGAGATCGGTAAAACCCATGCTGCTTGCCAGCTGCTCGTACGAGCACGCACCTCGGGGTGGCGCGCCGTGGGTGTCAAAGCCGTCGCCGCGGGCGTGGATGAAACGGGGTTCAATGAAGACGTAGTCGCACTCGCAGAAGCCGACAGCGTCGATCTTCCGGCTGCAGTGCGAAATCCCTACTGTTTCAAAGCCCCCATCTCGCCCCACCTGGCAGCGGCCCAAGAAGGCGTAAAAATCGACCTGGAAAAAATCGTCTCGGCCGTTGCCAAGGCACGCAGGTACGCCGATCGGGTACTGGTCGAAGGTGCTGGGGGGTTTCTCGCTCCACTTACGCCAACGCACACCATGGCCGACCTGGCAGTAGCGCTCGGAGCCCCTGTCATCCTCGTCGTAGGAATGCGCCTTGGTTGCCTCAACCATGCACTGCTCACGGTAGAGGCGATCGATCGACGAGAGCTGGTTTTGGCCGGATGGATTGCCAATTGCCTCGATTCTGAAATGGCCAGCCTCGACGGCAATCTCGCCACCCTACGGCAAACGATCTCAGCCCCCTGTCTGGGCGTGATTGCTCACGGCAGCAGACGCGACGACATCGGCTGGGTGCGCTGGCCCGATGAGCGCTGAATCACTCCGACTCCGTTCCTGTCTTTGCTTTTTGCTGGCACAGAAAGCGGCGAATCTCCCCTGCCATGAAGTCCGTCCTGCCCCAAAACGGAGCATGCGCCGCGCCTTCCACCGCGACGAAACGCCCCCGGGCAACGTGGTCCGCAATCCAACGACCGGCAATCGGCGGAATCAAACTGTCCGCGGTGCCATGGAACACCAAAACGGGCACTCCGAGTCCGGGCAGAGTGGCGCGCAGGTCTATCTCTTGTAGCCAATCCAGTCCCGTGGCCAGCGCTTTCGTCGAAGGCAAATCGTCCATCTGACGCATTAGCTGTCGGGAGATGTCCGTGGCTCTGGGATCTCCTCGATTGAAATCGACGATGAATCGACGTAGAGAGGCAGCAGACTCCGTACACACTTGTTCCCGAAAAGAAGCCAAACGCTTTGGTGCCAAGCCGTATGGCCATCCTCTGCGACGGACGAACGAAGGGGTGGGAGAGATGGCCACGACCGCAGAAAAGACGTTCGGCGCCAAAGAGGCTGCCGCCAAAGCCAGCATGGCACCTAGGGACCAGCCCACAAGACACGCGCCTTCAGGGGCCTCGTTGCTCAATCTTTGTACCGCCTCGGCGAAGGTATCCGCCTTGGCTGTATGCCCTGGCAAATCGTGCCACTGGGCTCCGAGTACGGAAACGAGGCCAGCCAAAGGCCCCCGACCCAGACCCCAGCCAGGCACACACAGAATCGGTGTCACGACGTCTCCGCAGCCTTGGCTTTCTTCCTGGTCGTGGTGGAGCGCCCTTTTTTGCCCGATGCTTCGCGCGGCTCGAATTCAAAGCCGATCTTGCCGTCGGGTTGGCGCACGAGGTAGGCGGAGAACTTGCGCCGTGTGCGCGCCGACACGAAGCCGGTGAGGAGATCGGTCTTGCCCTCGGAAAGCAGTTTCTTCATCTGCTCCGGCTCGATCGGTTGCTGCAAGATGGTGCGGCCGCTGCGGAAATCGCAGGTCTTGTCGGGGCCGAGCGACTTGGTGCACACGTAGCTCGTGCCGTGCTCGACCACCGGCGCGCCGCACTTGGGGCACGGCCCGAGCGATTCGCGCTCGGCCAGATCCGCGGGCACTTCCTCCGGCGGTTCGACGGCGAAGGCAAAGGTGGGCTGTTTGGCCTCGTCGAGCACCAGTTCGGCGGCGAACGGCCGCCCCAGTCGGCTGCGAAACCCCTCCAGCGGGCCGATCCGGCCTTGGGTGAGCAGCGCCTCGGCTTCGGGCACGTCGATCTGCCGGCCGGCGATGATCTTCCACATCGACCAGCCGCACTGATCGCATTGGAACGTCTTGTAGGTTTCGCGTACGGTGCCGCCGCATTTCGGGCAGGGAGCCTGCAAGGTGGCGAAGTCGCCGGGCACGGTGTCGGATTCGTGGCGCTTGGCGCGTTCGACGATGTCCTGCGCCATACGCGCGATCGAGGCCATGAACTCTTCGCGCGCGAGCCGCCGCTTCTCCATCAGGGCGAGCTTGTGCTCCCACTCGCCGGTGAGTTCGGGCGAGGTGAGCGCGTCGATGCCTAAGCCTTTCAAGAGGGTGATGAGCGAGAAGGCCTTGGCGGTGGGTACGAGCTCGCGCCCCTCGCGCACAAGGTATTTTTCTTCCAGCAGACCCTCGATGATCTGGGCGCGGGTGGCGGGCGTTCCCAGACCCCGCTCGGCCATGGCCGCGCGCAGTTCCTCGTCTTCGACGAGCTTGCCTGCGCCTTCCATGGCGGAAAGGAGCGTGGCCTCGGTGTAGCGCGCCGGCGGCTTGGTGTGCAAGTCCTTGATCTCGACGGCCTCGGTATGAACGGTCTCGCCGGGGGCGACGGGCACGAGTTCCCCTTCGCCCTCGCCAGCGGCCCGTTTGCCGTAGACCTCGAGCCAGCCCGGGGCGACCAGTACCTTGCCTTCGGTCTTGAAGGCGTCTTCGCCCACGCGGGTGATGCGGGTGGTGACACGGTATTCGGCCGGCGGATAGAAGACGGCGAGGAACCGCCGCGTGACCAGGTCGAAGATCTTCTGTTCGGGTTCGGACAGCCCTTTGGGCACCACGCCAGTGGGGACGATGGCGAAGTGGTCCGACACCTTGGCGTTGTCGAAGATGCGCTTGTTGGGTTTGACCCAGCCTTGGGCGAGGATCTTGCCGGCGAAGGGTTGGTATTCCGACGGCAGCTGCGCCAGCACCTCGCGCACGGTGCCGATCATGTCCTCGGGTAGCGCCCGGGCGTCGGTACGGGGATAGGTGAGCGCTTTGTGCCGCTCGTAGAGCGCCTGGGCAATGGCGAGCGTGTTGCGGGCGGAGAAGCCGAAGCGGGCGTTGGCTTCGCGCTGCAGGCTGGTGAGGTCGAAGAGCGGCGGGGCGATCTGCGTGCTGGGCTTGGCGGTTTCCTCAACCACACCCGGCTGGTCCAGGACGCGATCGCGGATGGCTTCGGCGCGCTCCCGCTCCCACAGACGGTAGGGGCTGGCGTGTTCGTCGCCCTCGGGCTTCTTGAATTTTTCGTCGAACCAGCGGCCGGTGTAGGTGCCGGCGGCAGCGCGGAAGGTGGCTTCGACTTCCCAATAGGGGCGGGGTTGGAAGGCGCGAATCTGGCGCTCGCGCTCGACAACCATGGCGAGCGTAGGCGTCTGCACCCGACCGACGGTGGTGAGGTGAAAGCCGCCCGACTTGGAGTTGAAGGCGGTCATGGCACGCGTGCCGTTGATGCCGATGAGCCAGTCGCTCTCGGCGCGGCTCACGGCGGCCTGGCGCAGCCCTTCCATTTCCTCGGCCGAGCGCAGGTGGTCGAAGGCCTCGCGGATCGCCTGCGGCGTCATCGATTGCAACCACAGGCGCTGCACGGGCTTGTCGATCTTGCCGTACTGCACGATGTAGTTGAAGATGAGCTCGCCTTCGCGCCCGGCGTCGCAGGCGTTGATGAGCCCGTCGACGTCTTTACGCTTGGCAAGGCGCAACAGGAGTTTGAGCCGGTCCTCGCTCTTGGCGATGGGTTGCAGATCGAAGCGCGGCGGAATCACCGGCAGGTTGGCGAAGCTCCACTTGCCGCGTTTGACTTCGTATTCCTCCGGCGCCTTGAGTTCGAGCAGATGACCGACGGCCGAGGAGAGGACGTACTGCTCGGACTCCCAGTAATCCTTTTCTTTGTGGAAGCCGCCGAGCGCACGGGCGATGTCCTGTGCGACGGAGGGTTTTTCGGCGATGATGAGTTTCTTGCCCATGGGTTCAGTGCAGCCGCGGCGGTTCGGCGTCTTCGTCGTCTTCGACGCGAAGCAGTTCGTCGACGACGAGGGGATCGAGTTCCCGTTCATGCTGCCACAGCACCATCAGCGCGAGCACCTTGAAATCGTCCGGATCGAGCGGCGTCGCGCCGAATTCCAGGGCGCGGTCGATGAGGGCTTCGCGTAGCGCTTCGTCGATGGCGCCATGGCGTTGGAGAAAGTAGACCAGATTCTGGCCGGCGGTTCCCAGGACTTGCCGTTCTTCTTCGGTGAAGATGCGCACGCTGCCGCCGGCGGGGGGGATGCGCCACGAAGGGGAAAGGGCCTCGGCGTTTCTGAGCGTGTCGAGCCAGGAGAGCGCCTCGTCGATCTCGTCGCCCTCGAAACCGGCATCGGCGAGCCGCGCGCGCAGCTCGTCCGGATCCTTCGGTGCCTCGTTGGGTCCGGCATAGTTTTCAAAGAGATAGACGAGGACATCGAACATGGAGAGATTCCTTCAGCGGGTGCGTTGGTAGCGGCCGCCCGGCAGGCGCACGACGGCGCCGTCGAGTTCCAGCGGCAACAGCATGGCCGAGAGTGCCTCGCTCGTCAAGCCCGTGCGCTGCATCAGGGTGTCGAAATCGACCGGATCGTGACCCAGGGCGGTGAGCAGAGGGTCGTCCGCGGCGACAGGCGGCGGAGTAGTAGGCGACGGCCGTGCGACGGCGCCGGTGGGGACCAAGTCGGGCCATTCTTCGAGGAGGTCGTCGACGCGCTCCACGAGCTTGGCGCCTTCGCGGATGAGGCGATGGCAGCCGCGCGCGAGCGGATTGTGGATCGAACCGGGGATGGCGAATACGTCGCGCCCGAGCTCGGCGGCCAGGCGCGCCGTGATGAGCGAGCCGCTTTCGGGCGCGGCTTCCACCACCAGCGTGCCACGAGCGAGCGCCGCGATGAGGCGGTTGCGCCGCGGAAAATGATAGGGCTGGGCGGCAGTGCCCAGCGGAAACTCGCTCACGATCGCACCACGCTCGGCGATGCGGTGCGCGAGCCCGCGGTGCTTGGCCGGATAGACGCGGTCGGCGCCGGTGCCGACGATGGCCACCGTCCTGCCGTCCTCGGCCTCGAGCGCGCCTTCGTGGGCGGCGGCGTCCACTCCCAGGGCGAGGCCGCTGACCACCACGAAGCCACGCTCGGCGAGCGCTCGGGCAAAGGCGCGGGCGTTCTCGAGCCCCCCGGGCGTGGCGCGGCGCGCACCGACGATCGCCACGGCGGGCCGGATGAGCGTTCCTGGATCGCCCACGACGTAGAGCACGAGCGGGGCGTCGGCGAGGGCGAGCAGATTCCGGGGATAGGCGGCGTCGGCGAGGGTGAGGAGGTGATGGCGGACGTCGTCGAGCCAGGCGAGCGCCGTCTCGATCGCCTCGGAGGGCGGCGCGGCGGCGAGCGCCTGGGCCACTTCGGCACCGAATTCGGCGCGCACCGTGGAGAGCGGCTGGGCGAGCACGGAATCCGGCGCACCGAAGCGCGCCAGGAGCTTGCGCTGGACGGACGGCGAGAGCCGGCGCAACGTGAAGTCGAGCCAGCTCCTCGCCTCTTCCCGGTCTTCAGGGCGTACGGGCGGCATCCCCGACACGGACCGGTTTCTCGGTCTCCATCACGAGGGCGTAGGACATGCGTTCGAAGACGCGGAAGACGAAGGCCACGCCGTAGCGCTCTTCGGGCAGGAAGACTTTGGTGTTGCGATTTTCCTCATCGGTGACCGGAGGGCGAACGCGCCACAGGGCGAGCACGTGACCCGGCGCCAGGTCCTGGGCCTCGCCTTGGTCGAGAAGAATGACGTCGAGACGCCCGGCCGCGAGCGAGCCTTGGTAGAGTTTGATGATCCGGGCATCTACGTCGTGCTCCGGCGCACGGGGGACGAAATTGACCAACGTTTCTTTTTGCGACGCGATCAGCGCATCGCCCGGCTGTATCGCTTCGTTCGTTTGCTGGAGCCGCAATACGGTGCCGAGGCGAGGGTCGTCGTTCGGTTCCACCTTGGCAGTACCCAGGTAGCGGGCCTCGTAGCCGATTAGGGTTTTGCCGTCACGGGCATGCAGGGGTTCGGCAGGGCGGAAGAGCTGTACGAGCCGGGTATCCTCGGGCACGCCGATGGCAAAGGCAACGTCTCCGGCGCCGGCCATCCAGCGGCCATCTTCCAGCCCGACGATGCGTCCGGAGTTTTCCAGGGTTTTTTGATCGATCACCTGCGGACGCACGAGGAAGGGTTCGATGGCCGCGAGCGGGATGGAGGGAATGGCATCTTGAATGGGCTCATGGCGAACCTGCGGCGAGCGTTTCTCGTCGATCGGCCCCACCGGCTTGGCGGTACGCAGCACTCCAGCGGCACGGTCGAACACCAGGATCTGGCCGGGATAGATGAGATGAGGATTGCGGATCTCGGCCCGGTTCATCTGCCACAGATCGGGCCAGCGCCAAGGGTCGCGCAGGAAACGCTTGGCGATGCCCCAGAGCGTGTCGCCTTTGCGCACGGTGTAGGTGTCCGGCGCATCGGGGGCAATGCCTCCGGGCTCGACACCCGCGTGCGCGAATCCGAGCGTACCCAGCCAGACCAGGGCGATCGTGCCTATAATGCGAATCATCCGCTTCATGGTGAGAAACCTCACAGGAGTGTCGGAACCGGGGGTGGGCGATCCTGTCTCACTGCCGGGGCAGAAGATGTTGGCATTCTACGTGACGCATTGACGATTGGCAACGAGAGACGAGGAAATATGGCACTACTTCCCATCCTGCATTATCCCGACCCGCGGCTGAAGAAGCGCGCCGAGCCGGTGACGGAGGTCGACGAGTCGATCCGCCGGCTCGCCGCCGACATGGCCGAGACGATGTACGCCGCTCCAGGAATCGGACTCGCCGCCACGCAGGTCGACGTGCACAAACGCGTGATCGTCATCGACGTGACCGAGGACCGTTCCGGGCTGACGGTGCTCATCAACCCCGAGATCCTGGAAAAAGACGGTCAGTGCGTGAGCGAAGAAGGCTGCCTGTCGGTACCGGGCATCTACGACAAGGTCACGCGCGCCGAGCGCGTCAAGGTGCGGGCCTTGAACCTGCAAGGCGAGCAAATCGAATTCGAGGCCGAGGGCCTGCTCGCCGTGTGCATCCAGCACGAGATCGACCATCTCGACGGCAAGGTGTTCGTCGAGTATCTCTCACCGCTCAAGCAATCGCGCATCAAGGCGAAACTCGTCAAGCGCGCGCGGATGACGGCCTGATGGTCGCGGAGGAAGTGCGCCGGGTCGCCTTCGCCGGCACGCCCGAATTCGCGGCGATCGCGCTGCGCGCGCTGATCGCGGCGGGTTGGGAAATTCCTTTCGTGCTCACTCAGCCCGACCGACCGGCCGGGCGCGGCATGAAACTCAGCCCGAGCCCGGTGAAACGGGTGGCGCAGGCAGCCGGCATTGCGGTGCTGCAGCCGGCGCGGCTCAAGAGCGAAGAGGATCGCCGGGAACTGCTGACGCTGCCCGCACCCGATGTATTGGTGGTGGCGGCCTATGGCCTGATCCTGCCGCCCGAGGTGCTGCATTGGCCGCGCTGGGGCTGCCTCAACATCCACGCGTCGCTCCTGCCGCGCTGGCGGGGAGCCGCCCCCATCGTCCGGGCGATCGAGGCGGGCGATGCCGAGACGGGGGTCACCCTCATGCAGATGGACGAAGGGTTGGATACCGGTCCCATGGTGGCGAAGGCGGCAACGCCGATCGCCCCTGACGAGACGGCGGGTTCGCTGCACGACCGGCTCGCTGCGCTGGGTGCCGGGCTGCTGCTTCAGGTCTTGCCCGAGCTGCCGCGTCACCTCGCCCAGGCTCGAGCGCAACCGGCAGAAGGCGCCACCTACGCCGCCAAGATCACGCCGCAGGAGCGCTGGATCGACTGGTCGCAGCCGGCCGAAATGATCGAGCGGCGGCTGCGCGCCTTCGATCCCCATCCCGGGGCTCAGGCACTGTTGTGCGGCGTGCCGCTGAAACTCTGGCGAGCCCATAGGCTCGAAGGAAACGGCACCGAGCCGCCGGGAACGGTGACGGCCGTCGGCCCCGAAGGGATCACCGTGCAGGCCGGCCAGGGACGGCTGCTGCTCACCGAACTGCAGCGCCCCGGCGGCAAGCGCCTGCCCGCGGCGGAATTCCTGCGCGGTTTCCCGATCTCTATCGGCGAGCGATTCACTGTGGAAGGAGGTTGACGATGTACGGAAACTGGCTGAAGACGACGCTCTTGATGGCGGCGATCATGGCGCTCTTCGGCGCCGTGGGGATGGTGATCGGCGGTAGGACGGGGATGTTGGTGGCGCTGGGGTTCGGCGCGCTCACCAACTTCTGGGCGTATTGGTTCTCCGACAAGATGGTGCTGGCGATGTACCACGCGCAGGAGGTCGACGAGACCACCTCGCCCTACCTCTACGGCATCGTCCGGGACCTTGCCCGGCGCGCGGGGTTGCCCATGCCCAAAGTCTATATCATCCACGAGGCGCAGCCCAACGCCTTCGCCACCGGGCGCAGTCCCGAACACGCGGCCGTGGCGGCGACCACCGGGATCATCGAGCTGCTCAGCGAGCGCGAGTTGCGTGCGGTGATGGCCCACGAGCTCGCGCACGTGAAGCATCGCGACATCCTCATCTCGACCATGACGGCGACGGTGGCCGGTGCCATTTCCATGCTCGCCAATTTCGGTTTCTTCTTCGGCGGGCGCGACGCGGAGGGGCGGCCGGCCAACCCCGTACTCGCCATCCTGGTGATGATCCTCGCGCCGATCGCGGCGGTGATCATCCAGCTGGCGATCTCGCGTACGCGCGAATTCGGCGCCGACGCGGGCGGAGCCGAGATCTGCGGCGACCCGGAGGCGCTGGCTTCGGCCCTGGCCAAGATCGAAGCGTACGCCCAGCAGATTCCCATGCCAACGGCCGAGGCACACCCGGAGACGGCGCAGATGATGATCATGAACCCGCTCTCGGGCGGCTGGCTGCAAGGGCTTTTCTCGACGCACCCGCGCACCGAAGAGCGCATCGCCCGGCTGCGGGAGATGGCGGCGCAGATGCGTCGCCGCTAGGGGCGATCGGCTGGTGCCCAAGGCAGCAGCAGCGTCTCCCCCTCCACTTCTAGGCGCCGTGCCCGCAGGCCATAGACCGCGCGCAGCCGCGTCTCGTCGAGCACTTCCAAAGGGGCGCCCGCCGCGAGGCAGCGCCCTTCGTGCAGCAGCAGCACTTCGTCGCAAAAACGCGCCGCGAGGGTGAGTTCGTGCAGCGCCACCACCACCAGCCGTCCGGCCTCGTGCGCCTCGCGCCGCAGCAGCGCCAGCGTCTCCAGCGCGTGGCGCGGGTCGAGTGCGGCGAGCGGCTCGTCGGCAAGCAGCATCGTCGCCTCCTGAGCGAACGCCCGGGCAAGCGCCACACGCTGCTGCTGCCCGCCCGAGAGCTCGGTGACGGGGCGCTCGGCCAGATCGGCGGCATCGACTTTCTCGAGCGCCGCGAGGCAGCGTTCGCGCTCGCTCGCGGTGCGGATCCTGCCCGCCGGCAAGCCCAGGGCGACGCAATCGAGTGCCCGCAGGGGCAAATGCAGGGCAAAGCGCTGCGGGCAATAGGCGATCAGCGAGGGCCAGCGCGTGCGCGGTACGCGCGCGAGCGGCTCGCCCCACCAACGCACCTCCCCCTGCTGTGGTCTGAGCACACCGGCGGCTACCCGCAGCCACATCGATTTCCCCGCTCCGTTGGGCCCTACTAGACCGACGAGTCGGCCCGCCTCGCCCCGCCAGTCGATGCCGCGGAGTATGGCCCTTCCGCCCAGCCGCAGGCCAACGCTGGAGAATTCCAGAGCCAGGCTCATGGCGCGCGCACCGCGAGTACCCGCCACAGGAAGAAGGGCGCCCCGACGAGGGCCGTGAGCACGCCCAGCTTGAGCTCCGCGCCGTGGGGATTGAGCAGGCGCACTGCCAGATCGGCGGCGAGCAGCAACGCCGCTCCCGCCCCCATCGCCGCCCACAGCGTGCGCGCCGGATCGTGGCGTACGAGCGGACGCACGAGGTGCGGCGCCACCAGGCCGACGAAGCCGATGGAGCCGGCAATGGCCGTGGCGGCCCCCACCGCCAGCGCCGCCCCCACGAGCACGGCCAGCCGCAGCCGCGGCAGCGACACCCCGAGGCTCGCGGCGGCCTCCTCGTCGAGCACCAGGCGGCGCAGCGCCGTGCCTTGGCGCAGCAGCAGCGCCATCCCCAGCGCGATCGGCGGCAGCACCAGCGCGACGTCCTGCAGGCTGCGATCGGCTACCGAGCCCAGCAGCCAGTGCACGATCTCCATCGTCGCGTGCGGGTTGGGCGAAGCGTTGAGGATGAGCGAGACGAGCGCCGTGCTCAAGCTGGAGGCAGCCACGCCGGCGAGGATGAGGCCCACGGTGGAAGCGCCGCGCAGGGCGAGCAGAAGCACGAACGCGGTAACGAGCGCCGCCCCGGCGAATCCCGCCAGTGGCAGCGCCAGCGACCAGGCACCGGCCCACCCCCAGTAGAGCGCCATCACCGCCCCGAGCGAAGCCCCGCCGGTGGCGCCGACGAGCGCCGGCTCGGCGAGTGGGTTGCGCAGCAGGCTCTGCAGGGCCGCACCGGCCACGCCCAGCGCCGCCCCCACGGCGAGCGCGAGCAGGGTGCGCGGCAGCCGGATCTCCACCAAGACCAGGCGCAGGAGAGGGTCGCCCGCCCACACGCCCCGCCACCAGGCAAGCGGTGAGACCTCCAGATAGCCCAGCGTGAGCGAAGCGAGCGCGAGCAAACCCACCAGCAGGAGCAGCGCCGGCGCGAGTAGCACTTCCCTCACCGCAGAGCCTCCAGCGCCTCGAACGACCAAGGTCCCGCGCAAGTGATCGCCCAGCTCGGCAGCCAGCGCGGTTCGCCGGCCTGCCGTCGCAGCGCCGGATGCGCCAGCAAACGCTCGCCCAGGGTCGGGGTGTCGTCTTGATAGGCGGTGCGCCACCAGCGCGTCGGGCGGGCGGCCAGCGCCCGTTCGAGCGGCAGTGCACCATGGCCGGTAAGCCCTGCCTGTGCGGCCGCATTGATGCCGCCGCTGCGTTCGATGAGCTCGCCCACCCAGGTGCCGCGCCCGGCGCTGTAGCCGCCCTGGAGGTAATAGAGCACGGCCGGTTTCTCGGTCATCTCGCCAAAGTGGCGTGCGAGCGCATCGAGCCGTGTTTCCAGGGCCGCGGCGCGCTCCGGCTCGTGCACCAACCGACCGAGGGTACGAATCGCATCCCGCAGCGCATCCAGCGATTCGACGTACGGCAGCGTATGGACGGGAAGACCCAGCCGTTCGATGAGCGAGCGCGTGGCCGCGGCCGAGAACGGCCCGAAGACGACCAGATCCGGCTGCAGCGCGAGGATCTCTTCGGCCGAACCGCGGATCGCCGGCTTGTCGGCCCCCAGTGTCGGATCCGGGGCGAGATCGGCGCGGCGCGACAGCGCCGTGATGGCGATGACGCGCTCGGGAGCGAGTCGCAGCAGCAGCTGATCGGCGCACAGGTTCACCGAGACGATGCGCCGCGGCCCCTCCTGCGCCTGCACCACGCCGGCGAAGAGCAGGACGAGCACGAGCAGCCGGCGGCGAAACGTGTCCTGCGTCTTCATCCCTCCGCGCGGTCGGCCAGCACGCGGTGGCGCTGCCGCCCCAGGCCCGCCACTTCCAGCGTCACTTCGTCGCCGGGGCGCAGGAAGCGCGGCGGCTTCTGACCCAGGCCGACGCCGGCGGGGGTGCCGGTGGCGATGACGTCACCGGGCAATAGCGTCATGAATTCGGACAAGTGACTCACGAGGGTCGCCACGTCGAAGATCATCTCGGCGGTGTTGCCGTCCTGCATGCGTTCGCCGTTTACCTCGAGGCGAATGGCGAGTGCCTGGGGATCGGGCACTTCGTCGGGGGTGACGAGCCAGGGCCCCAGCGGACCGAAGGATTCGTAACTCTTGCCCTTGATCCACAGGCCGCCGCGGTTCATCTGAAAATCGCGCTCCGAGCCGTCGAGCACGGTGCAATAGCCGGCGATGCAGGCGCGCGCCTCGCCCGGAGAGACGCGCTTGGCTCGCCGGCCGATGACCACGCCCAGTTCCGCCTCCCAGTCGAGCTTCTGCGCCCCGGGCGGGCACAGGAACGGATCGTTCGGACCGCAGATGCAGCTCGTGGCTTTCATGAAGACGACCGGCTCGCTCGGGATGGGCAGATCGGCCTCTTGCGCGTGGTCGCGGAAATTGAGCCCGATGGCATAGAAATTGCCCACGCCGGCTACCGGCGGCCCGAGGCGAGCGTCGGGCGCCACCGCAGGCAGAGAGAAGGGGTCGAGCGCACGCAAGGCCGCGAGCGCCGCTTCGTCGGCAAGGAGCGCCCCGTCGATGTCGTTGACATGGAGTGAGAGGTCGCGCACAGTGCCATTGGGGTCGACCAGCCCCGGGCGCTCCTTGCCTGGTGCGCCGAAACGGATGAACTTCATCGGGTTTTCCTGAAAAATAGGGAGTGGTATCGCAGTGTTCAACGAATCGTATCATGTGCCCGCGGCGAGTGCAGCACGCGTACAATCGCAGTGCGATTTCCGACTCGTGTGCGACGGCTGACTCGCTCGACCCTGTTGATGGAGCCGACCCTGTTTTTTCGATTTTACGCTCGTTCCACGGCGTTGCTGACGCTCGTTCTGTGTGCCGCCTGTGCCGGCGTTACGCTGCCGCCGCAGGCACCGGTCCCGCCGCAGGCATTCCGGCAGGCCCCGGTCGGGGCGGACGCGGCCGAGCTCACGCAATGGTGGCGTCATTTCTCCGATCCGACGCTCGAAGAGATCGTCGCCAAAGTGCGCCGTGACAACCTCGACGTAGATGCCGCATTGGCTCGTCTGGCCGAAGCAAGGGCGTTGCGTCGGGCGGCGTCGGCCGACCTCGGGCCTACCGTGACCGGCGGCGGCAGCGCCGTGCGCAACCGCTCGAGTGCCGAGATCGGGGTGGGCAGGGTGAGCGAGCAATTTCATGTCGGATTCGACGCGCAATGGGAGCTGGACGTGTTCGGAGGCCGGCGAGCGGCGCTGCGGGCGGCCGAGGCACAGCAGGTAGCGGCCTCCTATGATCTGGCCGACGTTTTGGTGAGCGCCACGGCAGAGGCCGCGCAATCCTGGTTCGATGCGCGAACGGCCCAAGCCCGCGAGACGCTGCTCGAAGCGCAGCTCATGGTGCTCGAACGCAGCCTCGCCCTTGCCCAAGCCAGGTCTAGCGCGGGCCTAGTGAGTGAGCTCGACGTGTACCAGGCGCAGACCTTGCTCGCGCAGACTCGGGCCCAGCAGGCCGCGCTCGCCCAGGGTCGGGAGAATGCGCTGAATGCACTCGCGCTGCTCGCCGGGGAGTCCCCGGGGTATTGGCACGAGCGACTCTCGGAGCGTGCGCCTGCAGGGCCCGCCATCGCCGCCGAAGGAGCCGAACCGCCGGAACTCGTCTATCTCGGCCCTTGGGTGGCATCTCTGCCCTCGCTTCCCGCAGCCGGCATTCCTGCCGACGTCCTACGCCGCCGCCCCGACGTGCGCCGCAGCGAGGCGCAACTGGCAGCGGCAGCCGCGCAACGCGACGTCGCCGACGCGGCGCGCTACCCGAGCTTTCCCCTGAGCGGCAGCCTGGGGCTTACGGCCCTCTCGGCGGGTGATCTCTGGCAGGCCAGTGCCCGGGCATGGAGTCTCGCGTTCGCGCCCTTGGCCACGCTATTCGATGGGGGTCGCCTCTCGGCGCAGCTGGAGGCGAGCGAAGCGCGGCTCGTGCAGAGTTTTGCCGCCTACCGCAAGAGCGTGCTCGTGGCCCTGGGTGACGTGGAGAATGCACTGCTCACGGTACGCGAAAACGATCAGAGGTTGAATGATCTGCGTCAGGCGGCCGACAGTGCGCGCGCGAGCGTGGCGCTGGCGCTCGCCCAGTACCGCTCGGGGCTGGTCGATTACACGGTGCTCATCGATACGCAACGCAGCTGGCTCTCCGCCACCGACGCCTATGTCTTGCAGCAAGGCCAGAATGCCACCGACCGTGTGCGGCTCTACAAAGCGCTCGGTGGCGGCTGGCCGGCCGAAACGCCTCTGGAGGATGGCTCCCGATGACCGAATCTTCTGCAAATCCTCTGCTGGATACCTCACATCTGCGCGCCGAACTCACGCGACTGCGCCGACGCAGGAGGCGATTTCTCCTTGGCCTGGCGCTGGGACTCGCGATCGTGCTCACGGTTTTTTTCCTCTTTGGCCGGGGTGAGGGGAAATCTGCAGTGCGTTATCTCACCGATACGGCCCAACGCGGATCGCTGTCGATTACCGTTACCGCCACGGGTAACCTCAGCCCCACCAACGAGGTCGATGTCGGGGCCGAGATCTCCGGCACGATCCGTGAAGTCTATGTCGATTTCAACGATCCGGTGATGGTCGGCCATGTTCTGGCCCGACTCGACACGCGCAAGCTCGAAGCACAGCGCCTGCAGGCCGAAGCGAACCTCGCCATGGCGCACGCCAGGATCCCGCAACTCGAGGCTACGTTATCGGAGGCGCGCGCCAAGCGGCAACGCCTGGAGCAAGCCGACAAGCTCAGCCGGGGTCAGGCCGTGGCCCCGCAAGATCTCGACGCCGCCGCGGCTGCCGTCGCCCGTGCCGAGGCTGAGTTGCGCCAAGCGCAGGCACAGATCAAGGCCAACGAAGCGCAGCTCGCCTCGATTCGCACCGATCTCGACAAATCCGTGATTCGAAGCCCCATCGGCGGCGTGGTCTTGACCCGCAGCATCGACCCGGGGCAGACCATCGCTGCCTCGCTACAAACGCCCGTACTCTTCACGCTCGCGGAAGATCTGACCCAAATGGAATTGTTGGCCGACGTCGACGAGGCCGACGTCAGTAAGGTGGCCGAAGGGCAGAGCGTGACGTTTACCGTCGACTCCTACCCCGATCAGCCATTCAGCGGACGCGTGAAACGCGTGCGCTACGGCTCGGAACTCATCAACGGCGTGGTGACCTACAAGACGGAGATCACCGTGGCCAATCCCGATCTCAAACTGCGCCCCGGCATGACGGCCACGGCCGAAATCCTCAGCCAGCACCTCGAGAACGTCCTGACGATTGCCAATGCGGCCCTGCGCTATCGCCCACCGGAGCCGGACAAGGCCGCCGAAGCGCGAAGTCCCGGCATCGGCACATTTTTCCGGCCGCCGATGCGCGCTTCGGTGACGTCTCGCACCCCTCCTGCAGCCAGAAAGCGGGACGAAGCCACGATCTGGGTGCTGGATGAACGCGGCACGCCGATGCCGGTACAGGTGCGCCTGGGGCCCTCGGATGGCCGGCGTACCCAGGTACTGGAAGTGCTTTCGGGCCGGCTCGAACCAGGCACGCCGGTCATCACCGCCGTGGAGCGCCCCAAGTCATGACCGAACCAGGGCGACAGGGCACCCCACTCATCCAGCTGCGCGGCGTCGAGCGCGTCTATGGCCAGGGCGATGCGCGCGTCGTGGCGCTGGGCGGCATCGATCTCGACGTGTGGCCGGGCGAGTTCGTCGCCCTCATGGGACCCAGCGGCTCGGGCAAGTCGACCACGATGAACATCCTCGGTTGCCTCGACACGCCCACCCGCGGCAGCTACCGGCTCGGAGATCTCGAAGTCACCGAGCTCGATGGTGACGGCCGTGCCTTGCTGCGCCGCTACACCCTGGGTTTCGTCTTCCAGGGCTTTCACTTGTTGCCGCGCGTCACGGCTCAGGAAAACGTCGAACTGCCGCTCGTCTATCAAGGGGTGCCGACCCACGAACGGCGCCTGCGCGCGCGTGAGTCGCTCGCCCAGGTGGGCCTTTCCGGTCGGGAGCATCACGTGCCGAGCGAACTCTCCGGCGGGCAGCAGCAGCGGGTGGCCATCGCTCGTGCCATCGTCTCCCAGCCAAAGGTCCTGCTCGCCGACGAGCCCACTGGCAACCTCGATTCTGCCCGTAGCCACGAGATCATGGCGCTTCTCACCCGATTCAACCGCGAACGGCATCTCACCATCGTCATGGTGACGCACGAACCGGACATCGCCGCCTACGCCCAGCGCGTGGTGCACTTCCGCGACGGGCACATCGAGCGCATCGAGGAGTCCTCCTGATGTTGGGCACGCGCTGCGCGAAGCGATCCGGTCGTTGGGCAGGAACGCCCTGCGCTCCTTCCTCACCGTGCTCGGCATCGTCATCGGCGTGGGGGCGGTGATCGCCATGGTGACGCTCGGACGGGGCGCCACTCAGGCGGTCTCGGACCAGATCTCTTCGCTGGGCAGCAACATCGTCTTCCTGCGTCCCGCTCGAGGCTTCGGTCCCGGGCAGAGCATCATCCCTTTCAAGGTCGAGGATGCGCAGGCACTGGCGCGTGAGGTGCCGGGTGTCGTTTGGTCGACGCCCGTATCGCTGCGCACCCTCACCGTGGTGGCCGGCAACCAGAGCTGGAGCACCACCGTGGTCGGTGCGGGCGAGGGGTACCTCGAGGCCCGGCGCTGGGAAATCGTTCGCGGTCGAGGCTTTCTGCCGAGCGAGTTGCGCGCCGGCGTGGCGGTGTGCATCATCGGCCAGACGGTGGCGCGTGAGCTCTTCGGCGCGGACGATCCCATCGGCCAGCGCATGCGAGTGGACAAATTCTCCTGCGAGATCATCGGCCTGCTCGATGCCAAGGGACAGAGCGCCATGGGCAACGACCAGGACGACATCGCCCTCATCCCTCTGCGTACTTTCCAGCGCCGCATCTCCGGGACCACCGACGTCGACTCGATCCAGCTCTCGCTCGCCGACGGCGTCGACAACGAGCGCGTGCTTCAAGACATCCGGCTCGTGCTACGCGAACGCCGGCATCTGTCGGCCAACATGGAGGACAACTTCCGCCTGGTCGATTCCAAGGAGATCGAGCGCACGCTCACTAGCACCACGCGCATGCTCACCACCCTGCTGGGCGCGGTGGCCGGCATCAGCCTATTGGTGGGCGGCATCGGCATCATGAACATCATGCTGGTGTCGGTGACCGAGCGCACGCGCGAGATCGGCATTCGCCTGGCGATCGGCGCGCGCGCCGCCGACGTGATGCTGCAGTTCCTGGTGGAAGCGGTGGTGCTCTCCTTTTTGGGCGGCACCATCGGCATCATTCTGGCATTGACGTTTTCTTTCGTCGCCGCACAAAAGCTGGCCTTCCCCTTCTCACCCGATTACGGCATCGTGGTGATCGCGGCGCTCTTCTCGGGGGCGATCGGCATCGTCTTCGGTTTCTTTCCAGCGCGTCGCGCCGCACGGCTCGATCCGATCGAGGCGTTGCGGCACGAGTGAGCGCCTCGTGCGCGTGAACGATCGATTCAATACCACAGCCCACTACCGGGGCGGTAGCGGGGGGTGCGGCCGGAGGAGGATGAGGCAATGAAAGGCGGTGTGTCGTCGTGATCCTGCTCGGAGGGTGGCGCGCGTCGGGCGAGTTCGAGCAGCCGGCGCACGCGATCTTCCGTGGCCGGATGGGTGCGCAGCCACGAGGGTTCGGGCGAGCCCCATCCAGGGAAGAGCCAGGCGCGCCAGCCGCGCTGCACGCGCTCGATGGCCATGAGCGCCGAGGCAAGCCCTTCGGGGTCGTCGGTGAGGGCGACCGCCGCCAGATCGGCATCGAACTCGCGCACGCGCGACAGGCCCAGCTGCACGAGCATGGCGATGTGCGGCGCGAAGATGAGCAACCCCACCGCCAGCCAATTGACCACCGCCGCGCCGACGAGCAGTAGCGGCAGGTTGACCAGCAGCAGGAGCTGGCCGGTGAGCGAGAGCACGCTCGTCATACGCGTGAGGGAATCGGCCAGGCTCATGACCCGCACGTCGCCGTGGGCGATGTGCGCCACCTCGTGCGCGAGCACGCCGGTGATCTGGCGCAGATCGAGCCGGGCGAGCAGCCCCGAGGTGAGGGCGATGGCGGCATCATTGCGGCTGCCCACGCTGAAGGCATTGACGATGGGCGTGTCGACGAAGTAGAGCCGCGGCACGCACGGCAGGTTGGCACGCGCGGCGAGCCGTTCGACGACGGCATGGAGCTCCGGAGCTTCGCCCGGGGCGATGGGTTGGGCGCGGTAGAGGCGCAGCACCAGCTCGGGGCCGGCGAGCGGCTGCAGCACGAGCGACACGGCGCAGAAGACGAGCATGTAGAGGATGCCGTCATTGCCCCACAGCAGCCAGCCGACGGTGGCGAGCAGCGTGGCGAGCACGACCACCAGCACCGCCGTCTGCAGGCGGTTCATCCAGGCATGGCGTTGCCAGAGGTGAGGATCGATGCGTTGCGTCATGCGGCTCCCGGGTTCATTTGTTGCGCAGTGCCACCAAGGGCACGACTCCTTCCTTCTCGAACCGTTTTCGGTCGGGCTCGGCCTCGGGCAGCGGCGTGCACGGGCGCAGGGTGGCGCGGCTGCGGCGCGTGAGTTCCTGGTAAGTCTGCGTGCCGCTGATTTTCCAGTTTAGCACCTCTTCGCTCAGCTCGCGTACCACCTTGGCCGGAGCGCCCACGGCGAGGCTGCGCGGCGGGATCGTCATGCCGGCCTTGACGAAGGCGGCCGCGGCGACGATGGCCGACTCCCCCACCTCCGCCTCGTCCATGATCACCGCGTTCATGCCCACGAGCGCGTTGCGCCGGATACGGCAGCCGTGCAGGATCGCCCCGTGGCCGATGTGGCCGTCTTCCTCGACCACGGTGTCGGCGCCGGGAAAACCGTGCATGACGCAGCAGTCCTGGATGTTGGCACCGGCGTGGATGATGAGCCGACCGAAGTCGCCGCGCAGGCTCGCGAGCGGCGCCACATAGACGCCGGGGCCGATGTGCACGTCGCCGATCAGCACGGCGTCGGGGTGGACATAGGCGTCGGGATGGACGACGGGCTTGAGGCCGTCGATTTCATAGCAGGGCATGGCTTTTCTCCGTGCAGCGCCGGATATTCTTCGACCCGGCGCCGCGGCATGAAAAAATCAGGACACGTGCCAGCGACGCTGGATCACGCGGAAGCGGTTGGCGACGAAGGCGGAGTCGGCGTAGCTCGCATTGGCTGCCGGGTTCATGCCGGTGCCGTGGTAGTCGGAGAAGGCAGCCGACTGGTTGACGTAGACCCCGTCGGTGAGATTCAGCGACAGGGCCACGCCGGCGCGCCAGCTCACTTCGACCATCGTCTGTTGGTATTCGGGCTTGGTCGAATACACACCCAGGGTGAGGGCGCCGTGCTCCCGCACAATGCGTTCGGCGAGCGAGGCTGCCTGGGGTGCGTCGGGCACCGCCACCACGAAGGCGATGGGGCCGAAGCGCTCTTCCATGTAGGCGGTTTCGTCCTTGGCCTCACAGGCGACGAGCACCGGCGTGCGCACCTGCGCCCGCGGGAATTCCGGGTGCTCGATGCGCCGCGGGGTCAGCAGGACGCGGCCGAAGGCGCCGGAGGCGGCCTCTTCGATGCGCCGCAGCGTCTCTTCGGACTGGATGGCGCCGAGCACGGCCGTGGCCACCTTGACGTCGGCGAGCAGCGCCTCGATTGCCCGGGCGAGATCGCGGCCGACGTCCTCATAGGATTTGTGCCCTTCGTTGGTGTCGATGCCGCCTGCCGGCACCAGGATCGCCTGCGTCGTGGTGCACATCTGCCCCGAGTAGAGCGACAGGGTGAAGGCGAGGTTGCGCAGCATGCCTTGGTAGTCGTCGGTCGATTCGATCACCACCGTGTTGACGCCGGCCAGTTCCGCATACACCTGGGCCTGGCGGCAATGCTCGAGCAGCCAGTTGCCGAAGGCGCAGCCGCCGGTGAAATCGATGGATTTCACCTCCGGGTGGGTGACGAGCCGTTGCGTGTGCTCCCGCTGGGCGAAGACGGCCAGCTGCACCACGTTCGGGTCGAGTCCCTGTTCGGTGAGCAGCTCGCGCAGCACGCGTACGGTGAGCGCGGCGGGCAGAATCGCGTTGCTGTGCGGTTTGACGATGACGGGGTTGCCGGTGGCGAGCGCCGCGAACAGGCCCGGATAGGTGTTCCAGGTGGGGAAAGTGCCACAGCCTATCACCACCGCCGGGCCGCGTCCGACGATCTCATAGCGTTTTTCCATGCGGATCGGCGGGTTCTTGCCTTGGGGCTTTTCCCACAGGGCGGTTTCGGGGATACGGCGCATTTCGTCCCAAGCGTAAGTCACTGCTTCCAGCCCGCGATCCTGCGCATGCGGGCCGCCCGCCTGGAAAGCCATCATCCAGCCCTGGCCGGTGGTGTACATCACGGCGTGCGCCAGTTCGAAGCTGCGCCGGTTCAAACGCACGAGGGCTTCGAGCAGCAAGCCCACCCGTCCTTTGGGGCCAAGTTTTTGCCAGCCGTCCTGCGCCTTGCGTGCAGCGGCCACCAGCGACTCGGGCTCGCTCACCGGATAGGAGACGTTCAGCTCCACTCCATAAGGCGAGCGCTCCGGGGCGATCCACTCGCCGGTGCCCGGCTGACCTTCAAGGGAAAACCGCTGGCCGTGGAGGCCGAGCACGGCGGCTTTGCCCTCTTCGAGCGCCGTCTCCCCGTAAATTTTGGGGCTGGGCATTTCGGGGAAAGGGGTCCAGTAGCCACGGCGGGCGATCGCTTCGAGCGCCTGTTCGAGCAGAGCCTGGTGTTTTTCGAAGAGCGGATGGGTCATGGAGCGTCTCCTTCGGTGATTCGGGTTATGTTAAGGTAAAACGGTTCGCTATTTTTGAAAAACGTCTTGATCCCTTGACCTGGATCAAGTATATTATTGATCGAACGGTCGGTCAAAAAAATTGATGAGGGGGAGGAGACGACATGGCGGAGACCACGGCGGCCGAAGGGCCGACGATCCTGCTGGAAGTGCGCGAGGCGGTAGCCTGGCTCACGCTCAACCGGCCCGAGCGCCTCAACAGCTTTACCACGCGCATGCACGAGGAGCTGCGCGCCGCGCTCGATCGCGTCGAGGCGGGTCGCGCCGAAGGCACGATCCGGGTGCTGGTGATCACCGGTGCCGGACGAGGCTTTTGCGCCGGGCAGGACCTGTCCGACCGGGCAGTGGCCCCGGGCGCGCAGGCGCCGGATCTGGGCGAGTCGATCGAAAAGAACTACAAGCCGCTCGTGCTGCGCCTGCGCCGGCTCGAGCTGCCGGTGATCGCCGCGGTCAATGGCGTGGCCGCTGGTGCCGGAGCCAACCTGGCGCTGGCCTGCGACCTCGTCTTCGCCGCGCGCTCGGCTTCTTTCATCGAATCCTTCGCCAAGCTGGGGCTCATCCCCGATACCGGCGGCACCTGGGTGCTGCCGCGTCTGGTGGGGCTGGCGCGTGCCATGGGGCTGTCGCTGCTCGGCGAGAAACTCTCCGCCGAAGAGGCCGAGCGCTGGGGGCTCATCTGGAAATGCGTCGAGGACGAGGCGCTGTTGCCCACGGTGCGCGAGGTGGCCGAGCGCCTCGCACAAGGCCCCACGTTCGGCTATGCCATGACGAAGAAAGCCCTGCTCGTCAGCGGCACGAACGATCTGGCCACGCAGCTCGATCTCGAGCGCGACCTGATGTCGGCCTGTGGGCGCAGCGAGGATTATCGGGAAGGGGTGCAGGCGTTCCTCGAGAAACGCCAACCGCGCTTCCGCGGACGCTGAGGGGGAGGAGACGATGCAAGAACGCGAAGGGGGCGCGGCCCTCGCGCCCGGCCACGCCGTGCTGGTGGTCGGCGCCGGGGCGATGGGGCGCGGGATCGCCCTGGTGGCGGCGAGTGCCGACCATCTGGTGTTTCTTTCCGACGTGAGCGAGGAGGCCCGCCGGCGCGCGCTCACGGCGATCGCCGAAGAGCTCGATGGCGGGGTGCGCAAGGGGCGGATGAGCGCCGAAGAGGCGAGCGCGATCCGCGATCGTATCCGGGCGGTGGCCGAACCGCAGAGCGTCGCCTCGCAGGTGCATCTGGTGATCGAGGCGATCGTCGAGGATCTGGAGGTGAAGCGGGTGCTCTTCGCTTCGCTCGAACCCCTGGTACCGCCTCAGGCGATCCTTGCCACCAACACGTCTTCGCTGTCGATCACCGCCATCGCCGCTCCGCTCGCGCGCCCCGAGCGGGTGGTTGGCATGCATTTCTTCAATCCGCCTACGCGCATGAAGCTGGTGGAGGTGGTGAGCGGTCTGGCCACGGCACCGGAAGTGGCGCAAGCCATTAGGGACACCGCCGTGCGCTGGGGCAAGATCGCCGTGATGGCGCGCTCCACGCCGGGGTTCATCGTCAATCGCGTGGCCCGTCCCTTCTATGCCGAGGCCTTGCGCGTGCTCGCCGAGGGAGCGGCCGACTGTGCCACGCTGGATGCGATCGTACGCGAGGCGGGGGGCTTTCCCATGGGGCCCTTCGAGCTGATGGATCTCATCGGACACGATGTCAATTTCGCCGTCACCTCATCCGTGTGGTCGGCCTATTTCTACGACAAGCGCTTCCAGCCCAGCCTCATCCAGCAGGAGCTGGTCTGGGCCGGACGGCTCGGGCGCAAGAGCGGACGGGGGTTCTACGACTACGCTGCAGGAGCGCAGCGTCCCGCCGCGGCCGAAGCCCCGTCATGTCTCGATCGGGCGCCTTCTGCCGTCGCCGCCGTGGGCGAGTTCGGCCCCTTCTCTGCGCTGCTCGAGCGGCTCGCTGCCGCCGGCGTGGTGGTGCACCGACGGCCCGCCGATGCCGGACCCGTGCGGATCGAGGCTGCAAACACCTGGATCGTGCCCACCGACGGACGCACGGCCACGCGCCTCGCGCACGAGTACGGCCATGCCGACGTCGTCGTGCTCGACTGGGCGCGCGATTGGGCACAGACGCCGCGCGCGGCGCTGGCGCGGGCCGATGGTTGTGCGCAGGATTCTTGGGCATGCGCGCTCGGGCTGCTGCAGCGGGCGGGAATCGCCGTAACCCCGCTCGACGACGTCGCCGGGCTGATTCTCGCGCGCACCGTGGCCATGCTCGCCAACGAGGCGGCCGACGCCGTGCTCGCCGGCATCGGCACGCCGCGCGACATCGATACCGCCATGCGCTACGGCACGAACTATCCGCTTGGGCCGCTCGCCTGGGGAGAGGCAACGGGCGTGGCGCGCATCGTCGGTCTGCTCGATCGGCTCGCCGAGCACTACGGCGAAGATCGCTACCGGGTCTCGCCGCTCTTGCGGCGGCACCTCTGGAACGGACGGCCGCTCGTTGGCGGCGATGAAGGAGAAGGGAAGTGACGGAAGCTTCATATCGGGATCTCACCGCTGGGCTCGACCCGCAGCAAGTGGCCGAAGCCGTCGGCGCCGGCATGTACGAGCACGACCACTGTGCGCAGCATCTCGGCATCCGGCTGCTGGAGATCGCGCCGGGTTACGCCAAGATGGAGATGACCGTGCGCCGTGACATGCTCAATGGCTTCGCCATCTGCCATGGCGGTATCGTCACCACGCTGGCCGATACCGCCTTTGCGTATTCCTGCAACAGTTACAACGAGATGACGGTCGCTTCCGGCCTGGCCACCGAGTTTCTCGCGCCGGTGCGCGAAGGCGACGTGCTCACCGCCGAGGGGCGCGAAGTCGCGCTGGCCGGACGTACCGGCGTCTACGACGTCAGCATCACCAGCCAGCGCGGCGAGCTGGTGGCCGTGATGCGCGGCAAGTCTTACCGCTTGAAGGGGCGGGCGGTGGTCGAACTCGACTGACGCGGCTGCCCCACACGACGAACGAAGAGGAAAAGGGAAAGGAGGAGATGACCATGCCCGTGAAGAAACCCGCACCCGGCGATCTGGAACCGATCGAAACCGCCAGCCTCGACGAGCTGCGCGCGCTCCAGCTCGAACGGCTCAAATGGAGCGTACGCCACGCCTATGAGAACGTGCCGCACTATCGCAAGCGCTTCGACGAGCACGGGGTGCATCCCGACGATCTGAAATCGCTGGAAGATCTGGCGAAGTTCCCCTTCACGACGAAATACGACCTGCGCGACAACTATCCTTATGGCATGTTTGCCGTGCCGCGCGAGAAGATCGTCCGCATCCACGCTTCCAGCGGCACCACGGGCAAGCCCACCGTGGTGGGCTACACCAGGAAGGACATCGACACCTGGGCCGACGTCGTCGCCCGTTCGATCCGCGCCGCCGGCGGCCGCCCCGGCGACATCGTCCACGTGGCCTACGGCTACGGGCTCTTCACCGGCGGGCTGGGAGCGCACTACGGTGCCGAGCGCCTCGGTTGCACCGTCATCCCCATGTCCGGCGGTCAGACGGAAAAACAGATCCAGATGATCATGGATCTCAAGCCCGACATCATCATGGTCACGCCCTCCTACATGATGACGGTGTTCGACGAAATGGAGCGCCTGGGCATCGACCCTCGCACCTGCTCGCTCAAGGTGGGCGTCTTCGGCGCCGAGCCCTGGACCGATGCGATGCGCCGGGCAATGGAAGAGCGTGGCGGGCTCGACGCCGTGGACATCTATGGCCTCTCGGAAGTGATGGGGCCGGGCATCGCCTGCGAATGTATCGAGACGAAGGATGGGCCGACCATCTGGGAAGACCTTTTCTATCCCGAAATCATCGACCCGGTCACGGGCGAGGTGCAGCCCGATGGCGCCGAGGGCGAGCTCGTGTTCACGACGCTCACCAAGGAAGGCCTGCCGATGATCCGCTACCGTACGCGCGATCTCACGCGCCTGCTGCCGCCTACGGCGCGTTCCATGCGCCGCATGGCCAAGATCACCGGCCGCACCGATGACATGCTCATCATCCGCGGCGTCAACGTCTTCCCCACCCAGGTCGAAGAGCTGATCCTGCGCATTCCCAAGCTCGCACCGCACTACGTGCTCGAGGTGGAGAAAGAGGGCTATCTCGACCGGCTCACCGTCAAGGTCGAGATCAATCCCGAGGAAGGCGTCGGTCGCCATCCGGAGCAGAAGCAGGCGCTCGCCAAGGAGCTCGCCCACCTCATCAAGACCTTCATCGGCGTGTCGGCCAACGTCATCGTCGGCGAGCCTTATTCCATCGAGCGCGTGACGGTGGGCAAGGCGCGGCGCGTGATCGACCGGCGGCCGAAGGAATGAGCGCGACCCGGATCGAGACTGCCGCGGTATGCTACGGCCTCGATCCATGACGACGCAAGGGGGGCGGAAATGGCCCGTAGACGCGGTGAATCCTTCGAGCAGCAGCGCAACGAGATCCTGGAAAAGGCGGCGATGCTTTTTGCCGAAGCGGGCTTTCACGCCGCTTCCATGGCCTCGCTGGCTCGAGCCTGCGGCGTGTCGAAGGCGCTCCTCTACCATTATTACCAGGACAAGGAGCACATCCTGTTCGATGTGGCCCTGTCCTACGTCGAGCGCCTGGTGGCCATCGTCGAAGAGGAACTCGGCCGCGAACCGCCCCTCGGCCCCGCGGGAGCCGGCGTGGTGCTCGATCGCCTCATCGCCCGCTTCCTCGAAGAATACCGACATTCGCAGTACCGGCACATCGTGCTGGTGCAGGACGTCAAGCACCTGCCCGAGCCGTTGCGCGAACCGGTGCTGGAGAAGCAGCGCCAGGTGGTACGGGCCTTTGCGGGCGTGATCGCGGCGCTGGAGCCGGAGCTCGCCGCCACGGCGCTGCTCAAGCCGGTGACCATGGTGCTCTTCGGTATGATCAACTGGACCTTCACCTGGCTGAGGCCCGACGGTCCCCTGAGTTACCGCGACATGGCACCGATCGTGACGACGATGTTCATGGCCGGCGTGCATGCGATCGCCAGACGCGAAGACCTGCTGCAGCGCTTCGCCGTTGAATCGAAACCAATACGAGACCCGGACGAGGCCGTCGTGCCGACCCTACAAGGAGAAAAAGGATGAAGAATCGCGCGGTCTATCTCTGTGATGGCATCCGCACCCCCATCGGCCGTTATGGCGGTGCCCTCGCCCAGGTACGCCCGGACGATCTCGCCGCGCACGTGATCGCCACGCTCATGGCACGCCAGCCGCAGGTCGATTGGGAGGCGGTCGACGACGTCTACTTCGGCTGTGCCAACCAGGCCGGAGAGGACAACCGCAACGTCGCCCGCATGGCAGCGTTGCTCGCCGGCCTGCCGCAGACGATTCCCGGCTCGACCATCAACCGGCTGTGCGGCTCGGGCATGGACGCGATCGGCACCGCCGCCCGGGCGATCGCCTGTGGCGAGGCCGATTTGATGATCGCCGGCGGAGTCGAGAGCATGACCCGCGCGCCCTTCGTCCTGGGCAAGGCCGAGAGCGCCTTCTCGCGCAGCGCCAAGATCGAAGATACCACCATCGGTTGGCGCTTCGTCAACCCGAAGATGCAGGCGCGCTACGGTATCGACTCCATGCCCGAAACCGCCGAGAACGTGGCCGAGCAGTTCGGCATCGCCCGCGCCGACCAGGACGCCTTCGCCCTGCGCAGCCAGCGCCGCTACGCCGAGGCCGCCGCGCGTGGCTTCTTCGACGGCGAGATCGTGCCGGTGGAGGTGCCCGCGGGCAAGAAAGGTGAAACGGTGCCGGTGGTGCGCGACGAACATCCCCGGCCCGAGACCACGCTGGAGGCGCTCGCCAAGCTCAAGGGCGTGGTCAAACCCGAGGGCACCGTCACCGCCGGCAACGCATCGGGCGTGAACGACGGCGCCGTGGCGGTGCTCGTCGCCGGCGAAGCGGCGGTGGCGCGTTACGGGCTGCGACCGATGGCGCGCATCGTCGCCATGGCCACCGTGGGAGTGGAACCCCGCATCATGGGCATCGGTCCGGCGCCGGCCACGCGCAAGGCGCTCGATCGCGCGGGACTGAGCCTGGCGCGCATCGACGCGATCGAACTCAACGAGGCCTTCGCCGCCCAGGCGCTGGCGGTATTGCGTCAGCTGGGGTTGCCCGATGATGCCGAACACGTCAATCCCAACGGCGGGGCGATCGCTTTGGGTCATCCGCTGGGCGCCTCGGGGGCCCGCCTGGTGCTCACGCTCGCGCGCGAGCTCGAACGCCGCGACGGCCGCTATGGCCTGGCGACGATGTGCATCGGCGTGGGCCAAGGCATCGCCATGGTGATCGAGCGTATGCGATAGATCGCCTGGAATCGTGTTTGTGCGTGAAACGCGGCAGACGTGCAGTCCTTTTGGGTTGCCTCATGGGTGAGGGGAGTTCGTCCGAACGAAATTGGATGCGTCTTGCTCGAAGGTTTCCATGCTTTCTTTCACCCTTTGCCCTAGAATGAAACAAGGCCATTTTCCCTGGGAGAATCACCATGACCAAACAAAACGTGCACACGGAAACCAACCCCACGCCGCAAGCCAGTACCGAGAAGCTGAAAGAAGAGCTGCGTCAATTGGCGCAGACTCTGGATGAGTTGCTGCTCGCCACGGCCAATGAAACGAGCAGCGAAATCCGTGAGCTGCGTGAGCGTGCCCGCGCCCGGCTGGAAGAGACGCGGGAACGGCTCGCCGAGCGCGGCGCCGAGCTCTATCAGCAGGCAAGCACCACGCTGCGCGCCACCGCGCAGCAGACCGAAGGCTACGTGCGCGAGCATCCCTGGACCAGCATCGGCCTGGGTGCTGCCGTCGGCATGCTGATCGGTTTGCTGATGGGCCGCCGCTGATGGAGCGTCCCGCCGGCCCGATGGAGCGCGTCTTCGGCGCTTCCAAGCGCTTGATCGAGCATCTGCTCGAAGGCGGCGAGATGCGCCTGAGGCTGGCGGTGCTCGAGCTGGAGGAAGAGCGCGCCCGGCTCTTCGATCTTCTCCTGCTCGCGGGTTTGAGCCTGGCGCTGGGTGCCTTGGGGCTGGCCTTCGTCGGCGTGTTCGTGGTGGCTGCCTTCTGGGAAACGCACCGGCTCACCGCCATCGCGGCGGTGGCCGCGGTCCTGCTCGTCGGTGCCGTCTACTCCGGCTGGCGCTTGCGGGCCTTGGCCCGGCGCCGCAGCCTATTGCGCGCCACGCTCGCCCAGCTCGCCACCGACCGGCAGCTGCTCGCGGAGCCCGGTGAGGAGACCTGATGCGCCGCGACGAACTCGCCACCCGCAAGGCCGAGCTGGAGGCGCGCATCGCCGCGCACCGACGCCGCATGGTAGGGGCGGCGAACGAATGGCGCGAGGCGGTGCGTCCGGTCGACGACGCCTGGCGCACCCTCGTGCGTTGGAAAGTACCGCTCGCGCTCGCCGGTGGCGCGATTCTGTGGCGCCTGGGGCGGCGAGGCACGGCGCAAGCCGCACTCAAATGGTGGGGGCGGGGTCTGGGTGTGGTCGAAGGGGTGCGCCTGGCACACAAACTCTTCGTGGGTAACAAAACCAAAAAATGATCATGTAATAGGGAACAAAAACGACAAACCCTCCGGTGAAACGCAGCCCGAAGCTGCGATGGGGAGGAGTATGCAGGAGAAGAGTACGGTACCCGCTTCGTCCGCGGAGCGACAAATGCGCCATACCTTGGCCTTGGTGCTCGCCGGAGGGCGCGGCAGCCGACTCAAGGAGTTGACGCGGTGGCGAGCGAAACCGGCGCTGCCGTTCGGCGGCAAGTACCGAATCATCGATTTCGTGCTATCCAATTGCGTCAATTCCGGCATCCGCCGCATCGGCGTGCTCACGCAGTACGCACCGCATTCGCTCATACGCCACCTGCAATATGGCTGGAACTTCCTGCGGCACGAAATCGGCGAGTTCGTCGCGGTGCTGCCTGCCTCGCAGGATGGCGCGCAGGGCGAGCAGGGGTGGTACTGCGGCACCGCCGATGCCATCTACCAGAACATCGACATGATCGCGCGCTATTGCCCCGGGCACGTGTTCGTCTTGGCCGGCGACCATGTCTATACGATGGATTACGGGCGCATGCTCATGGCGCATCTCGCAAGCGGCGCCGAGCTCACCGTGGGGTGTATCGAGGTGCCGCGTGAATCGGCGCGGGCGTTCGGCGTGATGTCGGTCGATGCGCAGGGTCGCGTCGAGCACTTCCTCGAAAAGCCCGCCGATCCCCCCGGCCTGCCGGGGCGGCCGCAGCGCTCGCTCGTCTCCATGGGAATCTACGTCTTTGACGCGCAGGTGTTGCTCGACGAGGTGAGCCGGGACCACGACGACCCGCATTCCTCGCACGATTTTGGCGCCGACGTGCTGCCGGGGATGATCGCGCGCGGGGCGCGGGTGTTCGCTTATCCTTTCGTGAATCAAGCCGGACGTCCCGATTACTGGCGCGACGTGGGCACGATCGCCGCCTATTGGGAGGCGAACATGGATCTGTGCGCCATCGAACCGGCGCTCAATCTCTACGATGCCGATTGGCCGATCTGGACCTACCAGCCGCAGCGTCCGCCGGCGAAATTCGCCTTCGACGAGGATCGGCGGCGCGGCATGGCGCTCGATGCGCTGGTTGCCGACGGCGTGGTGCTCTCCGGCGCCTCGGTGCGCCGCTGCATCGTCTCCACCGACTGTTTCCTGCACAGTTATGCCCGCGTGGAAGACAGCATCTTGCTGCCGCAAGTCGAGATCGGGCGGCATTGCCGCATTCGGCGCGCGATCATCGACCGGGGCTGTGTCCTGCCGCCGGGCACCGAGATCGGCTACGACGTCGAGCACGATCGCGAGCGTTTCTGCGTCGACCCCGACTCGGGCATCGTCGTCGTCACCCCGGTCATGCTCGGTCGCACATTTCCCTTGGTGGCGAAATGAAGGTGCTCTTCGCCGCCTCCGAACTCTATCCGTTGGCCACGACCGGCGGGCTGGGCGAGGTCGCGCACGCCTTGCCGCACGCCTTGGCCGCCTTGGGCGAAGCGCCGACGCTCATGCTTCCGGCCTACCGCTGCGTGCTCGATCGGCTCGAAGGGCGAGATCTTGCCGGTGCCTGTACGCTGCCCGGCGTCGGGCGTGAACACGAAGCCCGGTTGTGGTGGGGCCGGGCGCAGGGGATCGATCTGCCCTTGCTGCTGCTCGACATCCCCGTGCTCTACGACCGCCCCGGCACCCCCTACGGCGAGGATGCCGAGCACGAGTGGTGGGACAACGGGGAGCGCTTCGCCGTGTTCGCCCGCGCCGTCGTCGAAGTGGCGATGGGGCGGGCGGCGCCGCACGCCCGTTTCGACCTGGTGCATGCGAACGACTGGCAGACGGGGCTCGTGCCGGCCTTCCTGTCGCTCGAATCGGCGCGGCCGCGCTCCGTCTTCACCATCCACAACCTCGCTTACCAGGGACTTTTTCCCTCTTCGCTCTTCAGCGGACTCGGCTTGCCGCCCTCGTGGTGGTCGCTCGACGGGCTCGAGTTCTACGGCCAGATGTCGATGATCAAGGGTGGAATCCTGTGGGCGGACCGGGTGACGACGGTGAGCCCTTCCTACGCCGAGGAAATCTGTACCCCCGAGTTCGGCTGTGGTCTCGAGGGCGCCCTGCAGCAGTGTCGCGCCCAGGGGCGGCTGAAAGGCATCGTCAATGGCATCGACACCGAACGCTGGAATCCGGCGACCGATCCCCATCTCGCGCGGCGCTATTCCCCCGCGCGCGGCTGGGTGAGCGCCAAGGCCGCCAACCGCGCGGCCCTGCTCGAATCCCTCGGTTGCGCACCCCAGGAGGCACGGCGCGAAGCGCCCCTTGCCGGGTTCATCGGCCGGTTGGTGGCGCAAAAAGGCGTCGACCTGCTGCTCGAAGCGTTGCCAGGGCTGCTCGAGCGCACCCCGCTGCGTTTCGTCGCCCTGGGGGCTGGGGAGGCCCGCTTCGCCCAAGGATTCGCGGCGCTCGCGGCAGCCCACCCGCAGCGCGTGTTCGTGCGCCTCGGCTACGACGAGCCGCTCGCGCACCGGATCGAAGCCGGCTGCGACGTCTTCGTGATGCCGTCGCGTTTCGAACCCTGCGGGCTCAACCAGATGTACAGCATGCGCTATGGCACCCCGCCGGTGGTGCATGCGGTGGGTGGCTTGCGCGATACCGTGGTCGATACCACCGAGGCTACGCTCGCTGCAGGAACGGCAACGGGTTTCGTCTTCACGGAGCCGACGGCGGCAGCGCTCACCGCCGCCTTGGCGCGCGCGCTCACGCACTGGGAGAAACCCCGTACCTGGCGCACGATTCAGCGCAATGGCATGGAACAGGATTTCGGCTGGCCACGCCGCGCGACCGAATACCGGGAGCTCTATCATGGATGAAGCGCCGGCCGTGGCAGCCAGCGGGGGAAGCAACCATTGGCTGGAACGCATCGTTCGGCGCACGGGGCGCGATGCGCCCGCCTTGCAGGAAGATTTCCTCGGCTACCTCTACAAGCGGCTCGGCCGCTCTCTGACGGCCGAGCCGTTCTACCAATTTCGCGCCTTCGCTTACACGCTGGCGGATCGCCTCATGCTCGACTGGCAGCGTACCTGGAACGCCTACCACGGCACTGCGCGGCGCAAGGCTTTTTTCGTCTCCATGGAATTTCTGATCGGCCGTTCGCTCGGCAATGCGCTCCTCAATCTCGGCGTGGAAGAGGACGGGCGGCGTGCGCTCGAAGAACTCGGTCAAGCGCTCGATCGCCTCGAGGCGGTCGAGCCGGACGCAGGCTTGGGCAACGGGGGGTTGGGGCGGCTCGCCGCCTGTATGCTGGATAGCTGTGCCACGCAACGCCTGCCCGTGCTGGGCTATGGCCTGCGTTACAACTACGGGATGTTCCGCCAGATCATCCGCGACGGCTGGCAGATCGAGGAGCCGGATCATTGGCTGAAGAACGGCGCTTTCCCTTGGGAAACCCCGCGGCCGGAATACACGCGCACGGTGCGTTTCGGCGGGAGAACGCACCACTACGTCGATCCGCACACCGGCTGGCTCTACGTGCACTGGGATCACGACGAGGAAGTCCAGGCGGTACCGTACGACGTCCCCATCCCCGGCTACCGCAACGGTTACGTCGCCACTTTGCGCCTGTGGTCCTCTTCCGCGTCGGAGGAATTCAACCTCAGCAAATTCAACGAAGGGGATTACTACGAGGCGGTCGACGCGAAAAATGCCGCCGAGAACATCACGCTGGTGCTCTATCCCAACGATGCCAGCGAAAGCGGCAAGGAGCTGCGGCTGCGCCAGCACTATTTCCTCGCCTCGGCCTCCGCCCAGGACGTGGTGCAGCAGTGGGTGGCGGCGAACGGGCCCGATTTCAAGCGCTTCGCCGAATTCCACGTCTTCCAGATCAACGATACCCATCCGAGCTTCATCGTCCCCGAGCTCATGCGGATTTTCATCGACGAGTATCACCTCGGCTGGGAGGAGGCATGGGGGATCGTCACGCACTGCGTCGCCTATACCAATCACACGCTCCTGCCCGAGGCGCTCGAGACCTGGCCCGCCGCCATGGTGCAGCGCGTCTTGCCGCGCGTCTACGAGATCATCGCCGAGATCGACCGGCGTTTCGCGCTGCTCGTGCATGCGAAATGGCCCAACGAGCCCGAACGCCACGAGCGCATGGCGATCCTCTCGGCCGACGGACAGGTGCGGATGGCTCATCTGGCGGTGGTGGGCAGCTTTTCGGTCAATGGCGTCTCGGCCCTGCACGGCAAGCTCCTCGTCTCCACCGTGCTGCGCGATCACGCTGAACTCTGGCCGCAGAAATTCCATGCCAAGACGAATGGCGTCACGCCCCGGCGCTGGATCGCCCGCTGCAACCCGCAGCTGCGCGCCTTGCTCGACGAGGCGCTGGGCCCGGCGTGGATCACCGACGCCTCGCAGTTGCACGCACTCGAGGACTGCGCCGAGCAGGCCGAATTTCGCCGTCGCTGGCACGAGATCAAACGGCACAACAAGGAGCGGCTCGCCGAGCGGGTGCTGCGCACCACCGGCATCGAGTTCTCGCCCGACGCCCTGTTCGACGTGCAAGTCAAGCGCATCCATGAATACAAACGGCAGCTTCTGAACGTACTGCACGTGATCCATCTTTACGATCGCATCAAGCGCGGGGATGCCGCCGACTGGACGCCGCGCTGCGTGCTCTTCGCCGGCAAGGCGGCGCCCGGCTATGCGATGGCCAAGAAGATCGTCAAACTCATCAACGACGTGGCGCGCATCGTCGCGCTGGACCCCGACGTCGGCTCGCTGCTCAAGGTCGCCTTTTTGCCCGATTACGACGTGAGTATACTCGAATGCATCGCGCCGGCCGCCGAGCTCTCCGAGCAGATTCCGACCATCGGCAAGGAGGCCTCGGGCACCGGCAACATGAAACTGATGATGAACGGGGCGCTCACCATCGGCACGCTCGACGGCGCGAACCTCGAGATCTACGAAGCCGTCGGCTCGGAAGCCTTCTTCGCCTTCGGGCTGAGCGTCGAAGAGGCGAACGCACTGCGGGCGCGCTACGATCCCCAGCGGCTCATCGCCGAGGACGAAGACCTACGGCGCGCCCTCGCCTTGCTCGAATCCGGCCACTTCAACCCCTTCGACCCCCGACTCTACGACGACGTGCTCGCCGCCCTGAAGAATCCGCAGGATCCCTGGCTCGTGCTCGCCGATTTTCGTGCCTACGCCGAAGCCCAGTGCTGCGCCGCGCAGACGTATCGCGATACCGAGCGCTGGACGCGACTGTCGATTCGCAACACGGCGCGTAGCGGCATTTTCTCGGTCGATCGTACGGTACGGGAATACAACGAGACCGTCTGGCACCTCCATCCGGTCGAAGTCGAAGGAGGCACCGCCCGGTGACGAACCCCCACGCTCCACTCACGCCGCACGACGTCTACCTCTTTCGCGAGGGCAGCCACGCCCACCTCTACGGCAAGCTCGGCTGTCGGCTGGAAGAAGAAGGGGCGCATTTCGCCGTGTGGGCGCCCAACGCCCGCTCCGTGGCGGTGATCGGTACGTTCAATGACTGGGACGGCAACGCGCACCGATTGCACGCCCGCCCCGACGGTTCCGGCATCTGGCAAGGCTTCGTGCCTGGCGTGTGCGCCGGACAGTGCTACAAATACCGCATCGATTCGCCCTATGCCCCCGCCCCGTTCGACAAGGGCGACCCCTACGCCTTCCATTGGGAGGTGCCGCCCGGTACCGCCTCGCGCGCCTGGCGGCTCGATTACGACTGGAACGATGCCGCTTGGATGGAAACGAGGGCGAGGGCCAACGCGCTCGACGCCCCCTGGTCGATCTACGAAGTGCATCTCGGCTCCTGGCGGCGCGTGCCGGAAGACGGCAACCGCTTTCTCACCTATCGCGAGATCGCCCAGCCGTTGGCCGAATACGCCCGTGCGCAGGGATTCACCCATGTAGAGCTCATGCCGATCACGGAGCATCCCTTTTATGGTTCGTGGGGGTATCAGACCACCGGCTATTTTGCGCCCACCGCGCGCTACGGCACACCCCAAGATTTCATGTACCTCGTCGACACCCTGCACCGCCACGGCCTGGGGGTGATCCTCGACTGGGTGCCATCGCACTTTCCCGACGATCCACATGGCCTCGCGCGCTTCGATGGCACCTACCTCTACGAGCACGCCGACCCGCGCCGCGGCTATCATCCGCATTGGCACAGCGCCATTTTCAACTACGGCCGGCACGAGGTGCGCTCGTTTCTGCTCTCGAGCGCGATGTTCTGGCTCGACGTCTATCACCTCGATGGATTGCGCGTGGACGCCGTCGCATCCATGCTCTATCTCGACTATGGTCGTGAGCCGGGGCAGTGGATTCCCAATGCCCGAGGCGGCAAGGAAGATCTCGACGCGATCGCATTCCTGCGCAAGGCCAACACCTCGATCTATCGCTTTCATCCGGACGTACAAACGATCGCCGAGGAATCCACCGCCTGGCCGATGGTCTCGCGCCCGGTGCATCTCGGCGGGCTCGGATTCGGCATGAAATGGAACCTCGGCTGGATGCACGACACGCTCGATTACTTTCGCCAAGATCCCATCTACCGCAAATACCACCACGACCGGCTCACATTCAGCCTGTGGTACGCCTTCAATGAAAACTTCGTGCTCCCCTTGTCGCACGACGAAGTGGTGCACGGCAAGGGGGCGCTGCTCGCCAAGATGCCGGGCGACGACTGGCAGAAACGCGCCAACCTGAGGCTGCTCTACGGTTATCAATGGGCCCACCCGGGAAAGAAACTGCTCTTCATGGGCGGCGAATTCGGCCAGCCACGCGAATGGGATCACGAGACGAGCCTCGACTGGCACCTGCTGGCACAGCCCGAGCACGACGGGCTGCGCCGGTGGGTGGCCGACCTCAACGCCTACTACGTCGCCACCCCCGCCTTGTACCAGCGCGATTTCGACGCCGACGGCTTCGAGTGGATCGACTGCCACGATGCCGAGGCGAGCGTGCTCGCCTTCCTGCGCCACGCCCCGGGCAGCCCCCTCGTGCTGGTGGTGGCCAACTTCACGCCGATCCCGCGCCACGGCTACCGTATCGGCGTGCCGCAAGGGGGGTACTGGCGCGAACGGCTCAATTCCGACGCCGCCTGCTACGGCGGCAGCAACCTCGGCAATGCCGGAGGCGCGCGTGCCGAAGCGATTCCTGCACATGGCCGGCTGCAGTCGCTCGTCCTTAACCTGCCGCCGCTCGCGGTGCTCTACCTGGAGCCTTCCGTCAGCGCAGAAGGAGTGCCATGATGGAGCCCATCACCATCGTCGGGCCGGGTCGGCCCTATCCACGAGGCGCCACCTGGGATGGCAATGGCGTCAATTTCGCCCTCTTCGCCGGTCATGCCGAGAAAGTCGAGTTGGCCCTGTTCGAAGCGGGCGGCAAGCGCGAAGTACAGCGCATCGCCCTGCCCGAATGTACCGGCGACGTCTGGCACGGCTATCTCCCCGAGGCCCGGCCCGGACTACTCTATGGCTACCGCGTGCATGGCCCTTACCATCCCGAATCGGGGCACCGCTACAACCCGCACAAACTACTGCTCGATCCCTATGCGAAAGCCTTCGTCGGCGGAATTCGCTGGAGCGACGCGCATTTTGGCTATCACGTTGGCCACCCCAAGGCCGATCTTTCCTTCGATCGCCGTGACGACGCGGCCGGCATGCCACGCTGCCAGGTCATCGACGCCGCTTTCACCTGGAGCGACGATCGCCATCCCAATGTCCCTTGGCACGAGACCGTGATCTATGAATTGCACGTCAAGGGATTCACGCGCCTGCATCCCCAGGTTCCCGAATGCCTACGCGGCACCTATCTCGGGCTGGCTTCGTTGCCGGTGATCGAGTATCTCACGCGGCTGGGCATCACGGCGGTGGAGTTGATGCCGGTGCACACCTTCGTCGACGAGCGCCGCCTCGTGGAAAAAGGACTGTGCAACTACTGGGGTTACAACTCCATCGGCTACTTCGCCCCGGAGAATCGATACGCCCTGAGCGACCCCGTGGGCGAATTCAAAACCATGGTCAAGGCGCTACACGCAGCTGGCATCGAAGTCATTCTCGACGTCGTCTACAACCACACCGGCGAAGGCGATCACCTCGGCCCCACCCTCGCCTTTCGCGGCATCGACAACGCCCGCTACTATCGACTCAAGCCAGACGAGCCGCGCTATTACCTCGACTATACCGGCTGCGGCAACACCCTCAACATGCGCGAACCGCACGTGCTGCAGCTCATCATGGACAGTCTGCGCTATTGGGTCACGGAGATGCACGTCGATGGCTTTCGCTTCGATCTCGCCTCGGCGCTGGCGCGTGAGCTGCACGAAGTCGATCGGCTCGGGGCCTTCTTCGACATCATCCAGCAAGACCCCGTGCTCAACCAGGTCAAGCTCATCGCCGAACCGTGGGATCTGGGCGAAGGCGGCTATCAAGTGGGGAATTTTCCCCCCGGCTGGGCGGAATGGAACGACAAATACCGCGACGCGGTCCGCGCCTACTGGCGCGGCGACGGCGGGCTCATCGGCGAATTCGCCCGGCGTTTCACCGGTTCGAGCGACCTCTACGGCAAGAGCGGCCGCAGCCCCCACGCCAGCATCAACTTCGTCACGGCGCACGACGGCTTCACCCTGCACGACCTCGTGAGCTATGAGCGCAAGCACAACGAGGCCAACCTCGAAGACAACCGCGACGGCACCGATAACAACCTCTCGTGTAACTACGGCGTGGAAGGCGAGACCGACGACCCCGCCATCAACGCCCTGCGCGCGCGGCAGAAACGCAACCTGCTCGCCACGCTGCTGCTGTCCCAGGGCGTGCCCATGCTGCTCGCCGGCGACGAGATCTGCCGCACGCAGCGCGGCAACAACAACGCCTATTGCCAGGACAACGAGATCTCCTGGGTCGATTGGGAACCGAACGAAGCGAAACAGCGGCTGCTCGCTTACGTGCAGCGCCTCGTCGCCCTGCGCCGGGAACACCCCATTTTCCGCCGTCGCCATTTCTTCCAGGGCCGTCCGATTCACGGCAAAGACGTCAAAGACATCGTCTGGTTCGATCCGCGCGGTGCCGAGATGAGCGAGCAGCAATGGAACGAACATTTCGCCCGCTGTCTCGGCGTGTATCTCGACGGACGAGGGATCACCGAGCGCGACCCGCTCGGACGCCCCATCCAAGACGCGAGCTTCGTGCTGCTATTCAACGCCTACCACGAGACCATCCCGTTCCAGCTCCCCCCTTTCCTCGGCGTGGGCCCGTGGCACGTCCTGCTCGACACGGCGTTCGAAGACGGACTCTCGCCGGATGGCGATTACCATGGCGGCGAGCCCTATCCGCTGCAAGGCCACGCGCTCGCCCTCCTGCAGCTCAATGCCGGGTGAATCCTGGATGACTCGGGAAGAACGGGAAACCCTGCTTCGCCTGGCGCGGGCCGTGGGCATCGCCGACGCCTACCACGACCTCTGGGGACAGCTGCACACGACGCCGGACGAAACCCGAATCGCCTTGTTGCAGGCGATGGGCGTCATCACGACCGAAACCGACCTCACCGAGGCGCTGACCGAACACGAACGCCGGCCCTGGCTCGAAGGGCTCGATCCCGTCACCGTCGTGCAGCAATCCTGCGCGCCGTACCGCATTCCTTATCGCTGTGCCGAGACCCTCGCCGACCAAACCCACCGCTGGACGCTGTGGTTGGAACGAGGAGCGATGCACCAAGGGGAATTTCCCCCCGCCGTGATGGAAATCGACGGGCGACGGGAAATCGACGGCCAGGGTTATCTCGAAGTCGCTTTCTACTGGCACGAGCCGCTCCCCCTGGGTGAGCATCTCTTCCGCATCGAACCCCCCGCAGGCCCACCCTGCCAAACCCGCCTCATCGTGACCCCGCCTCGATGCCATACCCCCGAATTGTTGGCGGGCGAGCGGCGCGTCTGGGGGATCGCGCTGCAACTCTACGCCCTGCGCAGCGAACGCAACTGGGGAATGGGCGATTTCACCGACCTCGCCCGAGTGATCGCGATCGCCGCCGATGCCGGGGCCGCGGTGGTCGGCCTCAATCCCCTGCACGCCTTGCATGCGTACGACCCGACACAGGCGAGCCCCTACAGCCCCTCGAGCCGGCGTTTCCTCAATCCGCTCTACCTGGATGTCGAAGCCATCCCTGAATTCGCCGAATGTGCCCAAGCCCAGCGGGAAGTGGCCGAGCCCCGCTTCCAGCACAGTCTCGAAGCCTTGCGCGCGACGGCCTGGGTCGATTATGCCGCGGTCGCCGAACGCAAGACTTTCATCCTCGAGCGACTCTTCGCCCACTTTCGCGACCATCACCTCGCACGCGACACCCCCCGCGCCGCGGCCTACCGGAATCATCTCGCCGAACAGGGCGAGGCGTTGAAGCACTTCGCCGTGCATCAAGCCCTGCAGCGGCACTGGCACCGTCTCGATGCCCGCGCCTGGGGCTGGCCGGCCTGGCCCGAATCGTTTCGCGACCCCGCAGCCCCCGCCGTCGACGCGTTCGCCGCCACACACGCGGACGAAGTGCAGTACCACGCCTGGCTGCAATGGCTGGCCCACGAGCAGCTCGCCGCCTGCATGCGCCATGGAGAGGAAAGAGGCGTCCTGCTCTATCTCGACCTCGCGCTTTCGGCCGACCGCGGTGGCGCCGACACTTGGATGCACCAAAGCGTCTATGCCCTGTCGGCGAGCATCGGCGCGCCCGCCGACGACTTCAACCCGGCCGGCCAAGATTGGGGCCTGCCTCCGTGGATTCCCGATCGGCTGCGCCGTGCCGCGTATGCCCCCTTCGCCGAAACGCTGTGCGCCAACATGCGCCATGGCGCCGCCCTGCGTTTCGATCATGTCATGGCGCTGATGCGCTTGTTTTGGATTCCCTCCGGGCGAAAACCCACCGAAGGCACCTACGTCCATTATCCCCTGCACGACCTGCTCGGTATCTTGGCCCTGCACAGCGTGCAGCAGTCCTGCCTGGTGGTCGGAGAAGACCTCGGCACGGTGCCCGACGAGCTCCGCGCCGCCCTGGCGCCCAAGGGTATCCTGTCGATCCGCTTGTTGCCCTTCGAGCGAACCGGCGACGGAGAATTCAAATCCCCTTCCTCCTATCCGCGTCAAGCCGTGGTGGCCATCGGCAGCCACGATCTTCCCACCCTGGCGGGCTATTGGAAAGGGACGGACTTGAGCGTGCGCCAGCGGCTGGGGTGGCTCACGGAAGAAGCCCAAGGCCGGCTGCAGGCCGAACGGCAATACCTGCGTGAGCGGCTGCTCACGGCGCTCGCGCGGGAAGGGCTCTTGCCCCCGGGGCTCGAACCGAGCGCAGACGCCATGACCCCATCGTTGATGCTGGCGATCCACGAATATGTGGCGCGCACCCCCGCCGCGGTGATGATGGTTCAGATGGAGGACGTATTCGGACAAACGGAGCAAGTCAATTTCCCCGGCACTTCCACCGAATATCCGAATTGGCGCATCAAATTGCCGGTGGTGCTGGAGGGCTGGACCACGGAGCCGAACTTCCTCGCCCTCGCCGAGCGGATGCGGCGCGCCGGGCGCGCCCGCTGATGCAGCGTGCTACACTCATGCCCGGACCGCCTTTTTCTTACGTATCGGAGTATGTCATGGCCACACCTCCCATGTTCGACGAACTTGCGCAGAAACTCAAGCACCTCGCCGAAACGAGCCCGCTCAAGGATTTCGAGAAAAACGCCAAGGCGCTGCTCGGCTCCATGTTCGAGCGCATGGATCTCGTCACCCGTGACGAATTCGAAGCGCAGCGCGAGCTGGTCATCAAACTGCGTCAAGAGCTCGCCGAGCTCGAACGCCGCGTCGGCGTGCTTGAAGCCCAGGTCGCCGGTGGTGTGGACGAGGATTGAATCCGCGCCTGCCGCAGGAATGCGGCATCGCTGGGAGGAAAAGCCGGCCTGAGGGTTGGCTTTTTTGTTCCCAACATCTTGACACGTCGAGCTGATTACATGACGATGCTGCCATGGCCAGGTCAGGATTATGTCATGGCGGATCGGGATCAGACCGATGTGAACGGTACTACGCCGGTGACGCCGGTGCAGGAAACCGTGTGCCCGCTCTTTTGGGGCAAGAGCGCCCCGGAAGAGTCGGAGGGGTGTGGCCATTCGCTGCTTTCCCACCTGCTCGACGTGGCTGCCGTGGCGCGGGTGCTGCTCGAGCGATTCATTCCCCCGCCTGCATTGCAGGAATTCCGGGCCGAGGTGCTCGCCGCGCTCGCCGGCTTGCATGATTACGGCAAGGCGATCCCCGGTTTTCAGGCCAAATGGCGGCAAGGCCGGGCGCGGCTGGAAACCGCCGGGTTTTCCTTTCGGCCGCCGCAGGTACTGACGCAGGATCGGCACGATCTGGCCACCGCCGCCCTGCTGCCCAAGGAGACGCACATTGCCGAGGCGCTCGCCTGCATTCTGGGTGGGCATCACGGCTATCTCGTCCGATTGGGTGAGCGCAAACATGCCGCGCCGAACCGTGAATCCCCCGAATGGCGCGCAGCGCGATGTGCCTTGCTGCGCGACTATCTCGCAGCGCAGGGGCTCGATGCATCCGCCCTGCCGGACGGGGAATTTTTGGAAACCCGGCTCGACGCGGCGCTGTGGCTGGCTGGACTCGTGAGCGTGGCCGACTGGATCGGCTCGAACGAAGCTTTCTTTCCTTATGCAGGACGCCCGCCGCCCGGTCCGGCCTACTGGCAGGATGCGCAAGAGCGCGCCGCTCGCGCCTTGCAGGAACTGGGCTGGCGCGAAACCGTGAGCTTGCTCGAAGACGAACGCGAAGACACGGCCGCCCTCCTTTCCCGCATGACGGGAAAGGCGCTCGCGCCGCGCCCCTTGCAGAGCGCCGTCGAGGAACTGCTGCGCGGGATCGCCGAACCGCCGCTCGTGCTCATCGAAGCGCCCATGGGCGAAGGCAAGACCGAGGCGGCCTTCCTCGCGTTCTTGCGCCTGCAGCGGCGCTTTGGTCTACGCGGATTTTACGTCGGGCTGCCGACGCAGGCGACCGGCAACGCCATGTTCGAGCGCGCGGTGCGCTTTTTGCAGGCTTTCGCCGACCAGCATGACGTCCAGCTCGACATCCAGCTCGCGCATGCCGGGGCTGAATTGGTCGAGTCGTATCAGGCGCTGCGTGGCGTCTACGGCGAACCGGGCGAGCACGTTGCCGCGGCGAGCTGGTTCGCCAAGCCCAAACGCGCGCTCCTTTCCCCGTTCGGGGTCGGCACCGTCGATCAGGCGCTCTACGCCGTGCTGCACGTCAAGCACCATTTCGTGCGGCTGTGGGGGCTCGCCCAGCGCGTCGTCATCCTCGACGAAGTGCACGCCTACGACGTCTACACCGGCGGGCTGATCGCGCATCTCTTGCGCTGGCTGAAGCGCATGGGCTGCGCCGTGATCCTGCTCTCGGCCACGCTGCCGCGCGCCAAACGCCAAGAACTCCTCGCCGCCTGGGGCGTCGCCGAAAGCGAGGAAACCGCCTATCCGCGTGTCTTGCTGGCCGAAGGGGGGCGGATCTCATCCCAGACGATCATCGCCCGCGAGCAGGCGCCGATCGCGCTGCGCGCGCTTTCCGAGTCGCTCGAATCCATCGCCGAGACGGCGCGGAATCTGACGGCCGAGGGCGGGTGCATCGCCGTCATCGTCAACACCGTCGCCCGCGCGCAAACCCTTTACTCGATGCTCGAAGATACGGTCGGAGATGCGGCCGAGGTGCTGCTCTACCACGCGCGCTTTCCCGCCGACCAGCGTCAGGTGATCGAACAGACGGTGCTCGCGCGGTTTGGCGGCGGCGCGAGACCAGAACGAGCGATCCTCATCGCCACGCAGGTCGCGGAACAAAGCCTTGACGTCGATTTCGACGCCATGATCACCGACTTGGCGCCCGTCGACCTCGTGCTGCAACGCGCCGGGCGCCTGCATCGGCACCCGCGTCAGCGCCCCGAAGCGCATCGGGAGCCGATGCTCTACGTGGCCGGTCTGGCCGGCGAGGCGCCACCCGACCTCACCGCGACGCGCTGGAAGTACGTCTATCAGCCTTACATCCTGCTGTGCAGTTGGCAGCAGTTGCGCAAGCAACTCGTCATTCGGCTGCCTCACGACATCGACCCCTTGGTGCAGGCGGTCTATGACGCTGCACCAGCGGATGAGGGCGCGGAGGTGGCGACGGTGCAGGATCAGGATGCGGCCTATGGCCAATACCTCGCCGAGATGCAGGAAATGCGCCAGCGGATGCACAACGTCGCGCTCGATGCCGACGCGCCCGATCTTTTCGCGCTCATCGACATCCCGCAAGCGCGCGAAGCTGGCGAAGGAGGGCTCGAAGTCGTCACGCGTCTGGGCGAAGAAAGCCTCGCCGTGGTGCCGCTGTGGGTCAACGAAGCCGGCTGGCGCGAGCGCCCGGATGCGCCGCCCTTCGACCCGCAGTGCCCGCTCGAGCGGGACCGCGCGCGGGTGGTCTACACCCGTCAATTGCGCGTCTCACGCAAGGCGCTCATCGAATCCCTGAAAGCGCAAGCAAGGCCGCCGGCGTTCGCCGAATCCCCGTATCTGCGTGATCTCTACCCCTTGCTTCTCGATGACGAAAGCAAGACAATGGCGGGAAACCTGCAAGTGCGGCTCGATCCCTGTCTGGGGTTGGTCTATGAGAAGGAGGAGACGTGAACCATTTGGCGCGCTACAACCTGATCGATGAATCGTGGATTCCCGTGCGTTTCCTGGATGGGCGAAGCGCCCACGTCGGTCTTGCCGCAGTGTTCCGAGAGGCGCACGCCATCCGAGACCTCGACGAGCCCAATCCCGCCAACCGTATCGCGCTCTACCGCGTCCTGCTCGCCATCCTGCACCGCGCCTTGGGCGCGCGCTTCAAATCATGGGGCCTGCAGGAGCGCCGACGCTGGCGGCGTGAGGGGCTGCCAAGCGACGCCGTGCTCGATTATCTCGAACACTGGCGCGAGCGCTTCTGGCTCGTGCACCCCGAGCATCCCTTCATGCAGGTGGCGGTCATCAAAGGTATTCCCGCGGTAGAAAAAAACCGAAAGTCCCCTTTTTATTTGACGATGGCGGGCAATGACGGTTTTTTGTTTGAGCATCGTCTGATGCACGAAGGTCATTGGCCTGGCGTCTTGCGTGACATGTTGGGACTTTTCTGTTTTGTGCCAGGAAAAAAGGTAAGGGTGCTCAAGGAATCGGAAAAAGCCGGACCGCTCGCCAACAGCGCCGCTTTTATGGCGCTGGGTGCGAATCTGGGCGAGACGCTGCTGCTCAATTTGGGTTCGGGAACGTCCGGTTCGGACGATCTGCCCGCGTGGGAAAAGCCGCCGCCCTCGATACAAGACCTCGTCGCGCCGGCCACCTTGGCCGCCGGCCCGAACGATCGCTACACCCGTCAGTCGCGCGGTGTCCTACTCGACGTGGACGATGCCGGGATGGTACGGGAAATACGGTTTTCTGCTGGTATCGCCTTGCTGGAAGACCCTCATGCTCCTGATCCAATGGTTGCGCAGAGTGTTGGCAAAAGCAAAGATGGCGAGAAGATTGTGCGCACCCGCTTCAATGGCGGTCGCGCCCTCTGGCGCGACTTGCCCAGCATCACGGCGGATGCCAAAAAAACGGCGCCTGCTGTGCTTCGCCATGCGGCTGAAATCACCGACGACAGTGAGGTGCTGCACGTGCTTGCCGCGGGGCTTGCCAGCGACCAGGGCAAACTCGAACGCGTCCGCATGGAACTGCTGCGCCTGCCGCACGCCTTGCTTGCCATCGAGGGCGTGGCGGCGGCGTTTCGGAAAGACGTGACACACGCCGAAGCCTTGTACGACAAGCTGCACGCTTTGGCTGCGCGTGTCGTGGCGCTGACACAACCCGACCCAAACCACGAGCAAACCCGCAAAAAAGCTCGCGAGCGTGTCGCGCAAAGTCCGCTCGCAGACGTTTATTTCACCCGTCTCGAACAGCGGCTGCCAGAACTGATGGCGAAATATGCCAGCATCAAGGACTACTCCGCTGACGACTGGGAAGCGGCGCATCGTTTCTGGCAAAACGCCATGACCGAGGCCGCACACGCCTTCTGGCGCGAACTGGGCATCCTGCTCTCCGACACGCCGCGCGCCTGGAGGGCGATGGCGCAGAAAGAGACCGAATTCAACATCATCCTCAGCGACCGCAAGGAGAACCGCGATGCCGCATGAAAATGAAACCGTCCCGCAAGACCTGCCGCAACGCGGGGAAACACGCAGCCGGGCGCAGCAGTTCATCAATCACTTGGCGAGGGTTTGCGAAGACCGCGGCGCGCGCGCCATCCTGCGCCGCTCGGCGGCGTTTGCCCCGGGCGAGTACGTGCCCGCTTTTCCTTTCGTCGAGCCCTTCCTGTCCGAAGACACGCCCCAGAGCGAGCGGCCCGCGTTCTACCTCGGCGCTATGCTTTACGCGCTGCACGGCCAGCATCAGGAAGGCCGCTCGCTCGCCCGGGCGTTTGGGGCGCTGTGGAGGAAGAACGACCAGCGCCCCAGCCTCGAAAGGCGCTTCATCGCGCTCCTCGAAGCCGACGCCGACGGTCTGCCCGAGCACTTGCGCCAGATCGTCACGCTGCTGAAAGAGGAAGCATTTGACCACGCGGCCCTGCTTGCCGACCTGCGCGAACTCATGAAGCCTTACGCCACCGAGCGGCAAAACCGCATCCGCGCCCGCTGGGCGAAAGATTTCTACCGCACCCAAGGTAGTGCAGCCGGCGAATCCCCCGAGGCAGCCGCCCCTGCGCTCTGACCCTATCCTGAGGAGATCAGCATGCCCCCCTTCATCGAAACCCACATCATCCAGAACATCGCCCCCGGCAACCTCAACCGCGACGACACCGGCGCGCCCAAGGACGCCATCTTCGGCGGATTTCGGCGCGCGCGCCTGAGTTCGCAGGCGCAGAAGCGTCCGACACGGAAAAATTTCGAAGATCACAAAATCCTTCGTGGGGCACTTGGCGTCAGAACCGCCAGACTCGATCGTTTGCTCAAAGCCAGTCTTCAGGAAAACGGCATTGTGCGGGCAGATCGTTTCAACGAGATCGTCAAACTTGCCTTGAAGAAGAAAGACAAGAACAAGGATAAGGACAAGGATAATAAAAGCGACAAAGACGAAAGTGAGGCGAAGAAGCTTTCTTATCTCATGTTTCTTGCACCGGGCGAGGTCGCCAAGTTCACGAGTTTGATTGGGAAATATTCCGATGATTTGAAAAAGCTTTCCGAGCAGAAGGCAGTAAAGCAAAAGGATATTCCTGAAAAGTTTTGCGATGATCTGGCAGCATGTTTCCATGCTTCGGGAAACGCCGCCGACATCGCCCTTTTCGGCCGCATGCTCGCCGATCTGCCGGGCGCCAACCAGGACGCCGCCTGCCAGGTGGCGCATTCGATTTCCACCCATGCCGTCGAGCGCCAGTTCGACTACTTCACCGCGGTGGACGACTTGGCCACGCCCGAGGAAAGCGGTGCGGCGATGATCGACAACGTCGAATTCAACTCCGCCACCCATTACCGCTACGCCGCACTCGACCCGCTGAAACTCCTTGCCAACCTGCAAGACGACGAGGAACTCGCGCTGGCGAGCGTGCGCGCCTTCATCGAGGCGTTTGCGCGTACGCTGCCTTCCGGCAAGCAAAACAGCTTTGCCGCGCACAATCCGCCCGCTTTCGTCGGCGTGGTACTGCGCCAAAGGATGCCGATCAACCTCGCCAATGCCTTCGAGCAACCGGTTTTCCCACAGCGCGACCGGGCGCTTTCCGCGCTTTCGGTCGCGCGGCTCGCGCATCAGGAAAAAACCCTGGCCCAAGCCTATGGCGAAGAGGGGCCGTGGGCCGTGCTCGATCTCACCGGTGCTTGGGATGCGGGAGGAACCGCCGTGGTCAAGCTCGCCGATTTGGCCGAATGGGCGGCACGGCAGGCGGCGGAACTCTACGCGGCGCGAGGCTGAAAGCCATGCCGACGCTGCTTTTGCGCCTCGCCGGCCCCCTGCAATCCTGGGGTACGACGAGCCGATACGACGAGCGTGATTCCCAGCTCGAACCGAGTAAGTCCGGCGTGCTGGGGCTGCTCTGCGCCGCGCTGGGCCGAGACCGGCATCTGCCGGTGGATGACCTCGCCCGCTTGCGCATGGGCGTGCGGGTGGATCGGGAAGGCGTGCGGGTGCGCGATTTTCAGACCGTCCAAGGTGTGCTCAAGCGCGATGGCAAAGCGGATGCCGATTCGACCATCATCAGCCCGCGCTATTACCTGTCCGACGCCGTCTTCCTCGTCGGGCTGGAAGGCGACGAGGTGGATTTTCTCCGCTCGCTCCAGGCGGCGCTTCATCGTCCGGTCTGGCCGATCTTTCTCGGCCGCAGGAGCTGCCCGCCCGGATTGCCCGTGGCCCTGCCCGACGGTGTGTGTGACACCTCGCTCGAAGATGCCCTGCGCCGCCATCCCTTGCTCGTGGGCGGCGAGGAGGGCGCACGGCCTTTGCGCGTCGTCCTCGAAAACCCCGACGACAGCCAAGGCGCGCTGCGCATGGATCAACCCGTCGCGCCTTTTGCCGAACGGCGTTTTGGCGCGCGTTTCGTGCGCTCGGAGGTCTGGACATGCCCCTCATCCTGAGCCGGCTGGTGCTCGATCCGCGCGACCATGCCGCGCGCCGTGACGTGGCAAACCCCTATGCGATGCACCAGACGCTCGCGCGCGTCTTTGCCGAGCACCCGGATGCTCCGCCAGCGCGCTTTCTCTGGCGCCTGGAGCCGGGCGGGCCGTTCGATCGGCCCACCGTCCTGATCCAGAGCGATCGAGCCGGGAACTGGGAGCGCTTGCCACCACGCTATGGGCATGCCCAAAGCAAGCCCTACGACCCCGCGCGCCTGCTGCAAACGGGGCGCGAACTGCGTTTTCGGCTGTATGCCAACCCGACCCGGGCGCGGAAAGTCGACGGGACGCCCGCGCGTCGCGGGCAGCGCGTGGGGATCCACGATGACCTCGAGGCGCTGGCATGGCTCGATGGCCAAGGCCGAACACGCGGAGGTTTCACGCTGTGTCGCCTCGAGCGTGCCGCGGTGCGAGCCGGCGAGGCGTTTTGGTCGGACCCCGGCGCGAGCGGCGAAACGGATGTGCCGACCCTGTTCGACGTCCAGGTACGTCGCTCGCGTTGGCGTTTTCGCAAACCGGGCACCGACGCCGCGGCTTGGCTCACGTTCGACGTCGCCTACTACGACGGACGCATGGAAGTGACCGATCCCGGGCGTCTTCTGCAGATCATCGAACAGGGGCTTGGGCGCGGCAAGGCGTTTGGCCTGGGGCTGCTATCGGTGGCGCCGTGAGGTCATCGTCATGAACGAACCGCTGCCGCCACCGCGCCCGATTCCGATCAAGGAGCGCCTCTCGGTGCTCTACGTCGAGAAAGGGCAGCTCGACGTGCTCGACGGCGCTTTCGTCGTCGTGGATGTCAACGGGGTGCGCACCCATATCCCCGTGGGCGGCGTGGCCTGCCTGATGCTGGAGCCCGGCACGCGCGTCTCGCATGCCGCCTGCGCGCTCGCGGCGAGGGTGGGTACCTTGCTCGTTTGGGTGGGTGAGGCCGGCGTTCGCCTCTATTCTGCCGGGCAACCGGGCGGTGCCCGTTCCGACCGGCTGCTGTATCAGGCAAAGCTCGCCCTGGACGATGAGCTGCGCCTCAAAGTCGTGCGCCGCATGTTCGCCATTCGCTTCGGTCAAGAGCCGCCGCAGCGACGCTCCGTCGAGCAACTTCGCGGCATCGAGGGGGCGCGCGTGCGCGAAATGTACAAGCGGCTGGCCGAACGCTACAAAGTGCGCTGGGTGCATCGTGACTACGATCCCGAATCCTGGGAGTCCTCCGACCGACCCAATCGCTGCCTGTCGGCTGCCACCGCAGCGCTCTACGGCGTCACCGAAGCGGCGGTGCTTGCCGCAGGCTATGCACCTGCGATCGGTTTCATCCACACTGGAAAGCCGTTATCCTTCGTCTACGATATCGCGGACCTTTTCAAATTCGATACCGTCGTGCCGGTCGCTTTCGAAGTGGCCGCCTCGGCGAAGGCGAACGCCGAGCGGGAGGTGCGCCTGCGCTGCCGCGACGTATTCCGCCGGACGCGGCTTCTCGAAAAGATCATCCCGACCATCGAGGATGTGCTTGCCGCCGGCGGCATCGCGCCTCCTGAGCCGGCGCCTGACCAAGTGCTGCCGGCCATTGCCGACAAGGAGCCTTTGGGCGATGTTGGTCATCGTGGTTGAGAACGTCCCGCCCCGGCTACGGGGTAGATTGGCCGTCTGGCTGTTGGAAGTGCGTGCTGGCGTCTACGTCGGCAATTACTCGCGCAGGGTACGCGAGGAGATCTGGCGCCACGTCGAAGCCGGCGTCGGCGAGGGCAACGCCGTGATGGTCTGGCGCACGAACAACGAGGCAGGCTTTGAATTCGTGACGATAGGGGCCAACCGGCGCGTGCCCGTCGAACTGGACGGCGTCCAGCTCGTGTCGTTCCTACCGCCAGAGCCGGTGTCGCCAAACGGTGGGTCGGCGGTAGGTTAGCGGGCAGTGTGCAACTTATTTAAAAACATGGGAAAATTTCAAGTGTGTTCCCCGCGTGCGCGGGGATGAACGGAAATCCTGCGCTGGACGCGGGCCGGGGGGCGGTGTTCCCCGCGTGCGCGGGGATGAACCGCGGTCAAAATCACCCAGCGCAGCGTCTCACGCGTGTTCCCCGCGTGCGCGGGGATGAACCGAGGTTGAGCGCGCCGAGCCCGGCGACCGCGCCGTGTTCCCCGCGTGCGCGGGGATGAACCGAAGTTCTGCCCGTCATAGCACACCGTCTCGTGCGTGTTCCCCGCGTGCGCGGGGATGAACCGGCGTGCAGCCGAGCCGGTTCGAGGAGGTGGCGGGTGTTCCCCGCGTGCGCGGGGATGAACCGCGCGACGCAACATCGAAAAAGCGCGACGCAACAGTGTTCCCCGCGTGCGCGGGGATGAACCGCGAGCACGAACCGGCCGTAGGCCGTGGCTCGTGTGTTCCCCGCGTGCGCGGGGATGAACCGAACCCGCCGACCGCCACGATGATGAGCGCCGCGTGTTCCCCGCGTGCGCGGGGATGAACCGAACGATTCCGCCACGGGTTGCGGTGTTGAAAAGTGTTCCCCGCGTGCGCGGGGATGAACCGGGGGATCGGGCCTGGGCGATGGAGTGGATCGAGTGTTCCCCGCGTGCGCGGGGATGAACCGAAGGTGGCGAATTTGGGCAGGACGCCGGTGGTGTGTTCCCCGCGTGCGCGGGGATGAACCGCTGCCAACCCAGCTCGCAAACGCTTTGTCTGAGTGTTCCCCGCGTGCGCGGGGATGAACCGACCTTTGCCACCACGCTCGAGGCGGTTCTGGACGTGTTCCCCGCGTGCGCGGGGATGAACCGCCGCACGCGCACACGGCAGCGCGGCGGATCGAGTGTTCCCCGCGTGCGCGGGGATGAACCGCTGCTGTTGGTCAGCACGCCGACGATAGATGGGTGTTCCCCGCGTGCGCGGGGATGAACCGCTGCAATTCATGGATCGGTTCACCGACGAAGAGTGTTCCCCGCGTGCGCGGGGATGAACCGTGCTTGACGTGCCGGACGTGTCTGGCGTCGTGGTGTTCCCCGCGTGCGCGGGGATGAACCGACAAAACGCCGCAGGCAATTTATTCGGCGCTGCGTGTTCCCCGCGTGCGCGGGGATGAACCGGGGTATCTGGGCCGCGTGGCCGAGTTCAACCCGGTGTTCCCCGCGTGCGCGGGGATGAACCGGTGAGCATCAATCCGACGCGCGATTTGTCGCTCGTGTTCCCCGCGTGCGCGGGGATGAACCGGTAACCGCAACCATCGACGAGGCGCAGAAAACGTGTTCCCCGCGTGCGCGGGGATGAACCGAGCGCCAGCCATACGCCGACGCCGAGGTGTGGGTGTTCCCCGCGTGCGCGGGGATGAACCGATTCAGCAACGCCACAAATAGCAACAACCATCGTGTTCCCCGCGTGCGCGGGGATGAACCGGCGTATCCTCCGGCGACCATGGGCCGGAGTAGGTGTTCCCCGCGTGCGCGGGGATGAACCGCACCGAAACATTGATCGTCCAGATGCGCCTGGTGTGTTCCCCGCGTGCGCGGGGATGAACCGTCGCCGATCGCATACGCCTTGTACACGAACGGCGTGTTCCCCGCGTGCGCGGGGATGAACCGAACACGAACAGACCTAGACCCTCGACGATGACGTGTTCCCCGCGTGCGCGGGGATGAACCGACCGCCTGCAGCAGCTAGACATGTTGCGTGCAAGTGTTCCCCGCGTGCGCGGGGATGAACCGGCAATTGAACTTGCGGGGTCGATGAAGTCGCTTGTGTTCCCCGCGTGCGCGGGGATGAACCGTGTTACACGCCCAGCGCGTGCGCTATGCCGACCGTGTTCCCCGCGTGCGCGGGGATGAACCAGGCGCCGGATAGCCTGCTGCACCTGATCGGATGTGTTCCCCGCGTGCGCGGGGATGAACCGTTCTGCACCTGCATGTCGCCAAAGAGCTCGCCGGTGTTCCCCGCGTGCGCGGGGATGAACCGGCCACTGGGCGCCTGCTCGGGGCCGAAGGGGTGTGTTCCCCGCGTGCGCGGGGATGAACCGTAGTAATTATGGGTTCGTCGAAGGCATTGACTAGTGTTCCCCGCGTGCGCGGGGATGAACCGCGGGTGGCCGCGAGCTGCCTGGCCTGGTAAATGTGTTCCCCGCGTGCGCGGGGATGAATCGGCGAGGCAAGGCAGGCGAGGCAGGCAAGGCAAGGAAGGGATTGTTAATCTCGCAGCAATCGACAGGGTGGCAGGCATGCTTGAATCGATCCTCTCTTATGCCAACGATCACGCTTGGGCGGGCTGGATGTTGGTGGGACTGCTGTTTGCGCCGCCTATACTGATCAGCTTCATCCAGGGGGAGCGTGGCATTTCGCCTATCGGCACGATGTTGGGTTGGTGGGCGCTTGTTTTCATCGTTGCCCTCGTGTTAGCTTAGCCGCCGCGTGCGCTTCGCCCGGCTGAAAAGCCGGGCATGGCTTGAAACGTGCCAAACTCATGATAAGCGGCGTAGGGCTTACCAAATCCCACTGCAGCCTCGAAGGGGTCGGCTCGGTGCGTGCGCGAATTCAGCAGCTCGCCCGTACGGTAAAGGATGCTGCCGCGCCCCTTCTTGGCGCGCGGTGGTTGGTTTCAAGGGCGCCCAGGGTCGGCCTGCTATGCGCGCCATCGGTCAGGAGATGGGGGCGCGCATCGCGCAGCGATTCGAGGCCGAGCGCGACCCGGCAGGCCGTGTATTCCCCGCGTGCGCGGGGATGAACCGGCCATGAACGCCTGCGTCGATTGCATGGTGATGCGCTGCGCCGACTGCGACAGGCCAGGTAATGCGTAAGCCGCCGCATGCGCCGCCGCGCCAATGGCAGCGAGCCTCTCGATGTGTCCAATCGCGCCTTTGAGTGGCGCGCTGAACCGATCGGTCAGGCTCAGCGTGACGTCGATTGCCATGCCTCTCATCGACATGACAACCACCCCATGCTATAAAGAAACATGACAGCCACCTCATGCTATAAGTAAATATGGCATCGCTGATTCTTTCCTTGCTTGCCGCCGCACTCGCCTGTGTGCCGGTCTTGCTGATATGGGATACGTTTACCGCACTAATGGCTGTCTGCGCGCTCACGCTCATGCTGTGGCCGCTGCTGGCGCTTGTGCACGAATTGACCGAGGCGTTCATCGTCGGTATCGCTCGGCTCATCCGCCGCTGCGCGCCTTGAGCGCACGCTCGGCGCGCCGAACCTAGCCTACGAACTCGTTTATCTCTATCGCGCGTCCGAGCTCTGGCGTCCAGTGGTAGGCCAGTGCCTCGAGCCCGTCGATCGGCGCGATCACGCGTTTCCCAGCATTTCGGCCACGGCGCCGAGATCTTCAGGTCGCCAACTTCGGCCGGTTTCCATGAGTAGGGCTCGAAAGAGAGCACCGTGCGCAGCCCTTCGACCTGCTGAAAAGCCGGACGTGGATTGAAACCGGGCGAGCACAGCGAACGCCAAGCGCACAGCGCGGTCGTCTATCTCGACGCGGATCATCGACCATTTCCATCGGCGAGCGTCTGCGCCAGCAGTCGTTCCGTCTCGTCGAGCTCGCGCTGCCATGCCTCGCGACTCACCGGGTTGCCGCTCAGAGCCGCCTGATTCCGGCAGTATGCCGCCCACTGCACGATCTCGCGTCGAGTCGAGAACGGCGTGAGCGGAGAATCAATCAGGACAAATCCAATTTTCATGTCATGCTTCTGACTGCAGCATGGACTCATTTTAATTCTTCCTCCAGTCTGCGGTGTCCGGCGCACTTTCAGCATATTCCTTTAGATTGTGCCGCCAACCCTTGAAATCATATTGGCATGATAAATAGGATTCCCCGTCACGCAGACTCGGGTTCCAAAGAGCAAATTTGAGCCATACTATTGCCTCATGGATACCCTTCTCGCCGTTCTTGCTCTTCTTCTTGTCGCGATCGCTGCTTGGCTGCTGGCGCCAGTGCTGCCGTGGTGGGGGTTGATTCTCGCTGGCGTTGCGCTCGTTTTGCTCGTTCCTGCAGGCGTTGGCGTCGCCGCCGGGATCATTCAGAAGCGTTTTTGAGTTTTTGCGCCAAGTTCGCAGGACGCTCCTGTCGCGTGAACGCCATTGAGGTAACCGGTGATCTCGGGGCATAATGCTGCTTGACCTTGGTTTCTGGAATCTCGCCATGCATGCTTCCATTCGTGAGCTCAAAGTGACCCTGATGCGCCTCTTGAGAGTGCGGCGTCGTGGGATGGTGCACATGCGATCTCGCCTCGCCGTAGGTATTCCCGAGGTAACTGACGTGGGATTGCGCCAGCTGATGACCGAGGGAGCGATCTCCTGGAATGGGGAGAAACTCCAGCCCAAGGATCCGGTGGTGCTGTCTTCTGGTGGCACTCCTGTCAGCCAAGGGGTAATCGAGGGGCGGGGGTGATCCTCTTTTGCGATACCTCTGCACTCGTCAAGCTCTACGTCGAGGAAGTTGGAAGCGCCGAGATGCTTGCGGCTGTTGCGCGGGCGCGCATGGTTGCGGTTGTGCGGATCGCCTGGGCTGAAATCATGGCGGCACTGGCACGACGCGTCCGGGAGCGCCCCATCGACGCAGCCGCCATCGACACTGTGCGCGCCCGGCTGCGGGATGATTGGACGAACTATGCCATCGTTGAAGTTACCCAATCGCTCGTCGAGCTCGCCGGTACCTTTGCCGATGCGTTTGCGCTGCGCGGCTACGACAGCGTCCAGCTGGCGTCTGCGCGAACGGTGCAGCAAGCCACCAGAGACGAGCTGCGTTTCGCCTGCTTCGATGCTCGACTCACACAAGCGGCGATGCTGCTGGGCATAGCCCCTTTGCGCATGCGATCGTCCCAATAAGAATAGCCAATCCCCTGTCTGTTTTTACCGCCCCCACCACCACCCCGCGGCAAACGCTGCCACCCAGAGCAGCATCCACACGAGCCGCTCGCGGCGGCGGCTGGCCGCTTCGCGTTCGGCGCGGCGCTCGCGCAGTTTTTCCCGTTCGCGCTCGGCCAGGCGCTCGCTGAGGTCGCGGTGGACGAGGCGGGGCAGTTGCGGCAGGAGTTTCGCCCATTGCGGGGCTTCTTCTTCGAGTTGGCGGCGCAGCGCCCGCCAGCCGACTTGCTCGCTCATCCAGCGCTCGAGGAAGGGCTTGGCCGTTTGCCACAGGTCGAGCTCGGGGTCGAGCTGGCGCCCCAGTCCTTCGATGTTGAGCAGCGTTTTTTGCAGCAGCACGAGCTGGGGCTGCACTTCCATTTCGAAACGCCGGGCGGTTTGGAAGAGGCGCAGCAGGGTCTTGCCGAAGGAGATGTCCTTGAGGGGGCGGTCGAAGATGGGTTCGCACACGGCGCGGATCGCGCCTTCGAATTCGTCGACGCGCACGTGCGGCGGCACCCAGCCGGCTTCGAGGTGGGCGATGGCCACGCGCCGGTAGTCGCGCTTGAAGAAGGCGAGGAAGTTCTGCGCAAGGTAGTTCTTGTCTTCGTCGGCGAGCGTGCCGACGATGCCGAAATCGAGCGCGATGTAGCGTCCGTCGTCGGCCACGAGGATGTTGCCGGGGTGCATGTCGGCGTGGAAGAAGCCGTCGCGGAAGACCTGGGTGAAGAAGATCTCCACACCCATGGCCGAGAGGCGCTTGAGGTCGATCCCCTTGGCGCGCAGCGTCTCGATCTGGGAAATCGGGGTGCCGACCATGCGCTGCATCACCATCACCTCGCGCCCGCAGTAGTCCCAATAGACTTCGGGCACGAGCAGCATGTGGCTGCCGGCGAAGTTGCGCCGCAGCTGCGAGCAGTTGGCTGCCTCGCGGATGAGGTCGAGCTCGTCGTGCAGGGATTTGGCGAATTCCGCCACCACTTCGCGCGGTTTGAGCCGCCGGCTCTCGGGCCACAGCGCTTCGAGGAGCCGCGCGGCGGTGTCCATGAGCGCGAGGTCGTGCTCGATCACCGGGGCGATGCCCGGGCGCAGGATCTTGACGGCCACCTGCGTGCCGTCGAAGAGTTCGGCGAAGTGCACCTGCGCCACCGAGGCCGAAGCCACCGGGTCGCGTTCGAAATGGGCGAACACGGCCTCGAGCGGTTTGCCGTAGTGCGTTTCCAGGAGCGCGCGGGCCTGTTCGCTCGGGAAGGGGGGGACGCGATCCTGCAGGAGGGCGAGCTCGTCGGCGATGTCGGGCGGGATGAGGTCGCGGCGGGTGGAGAGCATCTGGCCGAACTTGACGAAGATCGGCCCGAGCGATTCGAGCGCCCGGCGCAGACGCACGCCGCGGGGCACGGCGCTGCGCCGCCAGAAGAAGAGCCGGCGCCACCAGCGCGTCAGGCGCCCCGAGGCGTCGGCCTGGGCGACGATCTCGTCGAGCGAGTAGGCATAGACGATCCAGAAGATGCGGGTCAGTCGCAGCAGGCGCACGGTGGGATTCGACGGGTTGCGGAATGGCCAAGGTTAGCGCAAATCGGCGCGTTTGGGGCGGGCGGGACGGCTATAATTGCAGTTCGACGAACGCAGAACCGAGTCATGATGAGCCAAGATCCCTCCCTGTCCGTGTCCGACCCCAAGGTGCTGCTCGCCGCGCTGTTGCGCCAGGCGCTGATGGCGGTCGTGCCGCAATACGCGCATCTGCCGCTCACGCTCGAACGCCCGAAAGCGGCGAGCCACGGCGACTGGGCAAGCAACATTGCCTTGCAGTTCGCCCGCCAGATCAAGCGCAATCCGCGTGAGCTCGCCCAGGAGATCGTCCGCGAGATCACGCCTCATCCCTGGGTGGCCAAGGTGGAGGTGGCCGGGCCGGGGTTCATCAATTTCACGCTCGCGCCGGCGGCGAAAAACGCAGTGGTGCCGCAGGTGCTCGCGCGCGGGGTGCGCTACGGGGCGGGGGAATCCACCGGGCGGCGCATCCTGGTGGAGTTCGTCTCGGCCAACCCCACGGGGCCGCTGCACGTCGGCCACGGGCGCGGGGCGGCCTACGGGGCGGCGCTCTCGGACGTGCTCGCCTTTGCTGGCCACACCGTCGAGCGCGAGTACTACGTGAACGACGCGGGTCGCCAGATGGACATCCTGGCGCTCTCCACCTGGTTGCGTTATCTCGAGCGTTTCGGCGTCGCGGTGCCTTTCCCGAGCAACGCCTATCAGGGGCGCTACGTCATCGACATGGCAGCCACCATTGCCGAGCGCCATGGCGATCGCTTCGCCAGGGTGCGCGCCGAGGACGTGCTGGCGGGTACGCCGGGCGAACCCGATCCCGAGCGCACCGACCCGCAGGCCGTGGAGCAGCGCGAGCGGCACCTCGATCGGCTCATCGCCAACGCCAAGCGCCTGTTGGGCGAGGATTACGCCTGGATCCACGAGTTCGCGCTCGCCGAGCAGTTGGGCGACTGCCGTGACGATCTGGCCGAGTTCGGGGTGCGGTTCGACCGCTGGTTCTCGGAGAAGAGCCTCTACGACACGGGGATGGTCGAGCGCGCGGTGGAGACCCTGAAGCAGCGCGGCTATCTCTACGAGCAGGACGGCGCCTGGTGGTTTCGCTCCACCGACTTCGGCGACGACAAGGATCGCGTGGTGCGCCGTGAAAACGGTAGTTACACCTATTTCGCCTCCGACATCGCGTACCATTGGAATAAGTACGAACGCGGCTACGATCTGATGATCGACATCTGGGGGGCGGATCACCACGGCTACATCCCGCGCGTGCGCGCGGCGATCCAGGCGCTGGGGCTCGATCCGGAGAAGTTCGAGGTGGCGCTGGTGCAGTTCGCCGTGCTCTATCGCAATGGCGAGAAGGTGTCGATGTCGACGCGCGCAGGCGAGTTCGTCACGCTGCGCCAGTTGCGCGCCGAGGTGGGTAACGACGCCTGCCGCTTCTTCTACGTGTTGCGCAAGTGCGACCAGCACCTCGATTTCGACCTCGATCTGGCCAAGAAGCAGTCGAACGAGAACCCGGTCTATTACGTGCAGTACGCGCACGCGCGCATCTGCTCGGTGTTGCGCGAGTGGGGCGGGACGATCGAAGATTTGCGCGAAGCGGACGCGTCCTTGCTCACGAGCGATGCGGCGCTCGATCTGTGCGTGCGCCTGCAGGCATTTCCCGAGGTGGTGCAGACGGCGGCCAGTGAGCGCGCGCCGCACCACATCGCGTTCTATCTGAAGGATCTGGCATCGGACTTCCACGCCTGGTACAACGCCGAGCGTATCCTGGTGGAAGAAGAGCCATTGCGCCTGGCGCGGCTGGCGCTCGCGGCGGCGGTGAAAACGGTGCTCGCCACGGGTTTGGGGCTGCTCGGGGTCTCGGCGCCAGAGTCGATGTGAGGAGGGGGCCATGATCGAGCCGGGGGTTTGCCGTCGCCGTCGAGCGCAGCGGGCTGGAAGTGGAGGGCGCTTGGGCGCGGGCGGCGGTACGGCGTTGGGTTTGTTGGTCGGGCTGGCCATCGGGGCGCTGATCGCCGCGGCTTTCGCCTGGTGGTTTACGCGTACGCCGCCTTTCACGACTGCGCCCACCAGGGACACGGGGCAAGCGGCTTCTGCCTCCAGTGGGGCAGTGTCCGATATGAAGTTCGATTTCTACAAGACGTTGACCGGAGAAACGAACGGCACGACGAAAGAGCCGGCAACCATAGTGCCCGAGCCGCCTCGGGTGGCGGCGATTGCGCCCGAGCCCCCCCCGGCACAGACGCAGGAGCGGCTTTTTTGGCAAGTGGGTGCTTTTGCCAACGAGCGGGAGGCGAGCCGGGTGCGCGCCGAGCTGGCGTTGGTGGGGATCACTTCCACGGTGGAACCGGTGCGAATGCCCGATGGTCGTACGCTCTATCGGGTCCGCGCCGGCCCCTACCGCAGTCAGGACGAAGCGCAGGTGGCGCGTGCTCGCTTACAGGCGGCGGGCTATTCCCCGACGCTGGTTAGATGAGGAGCGACGAGAATGATGAAAAACGGGGGTATCGACCGCAGACGGTTTCTCCAGGCTCTGGGCGCGTTCGCTTTGGCCGGGGCTGGCAGCGTGCAGGCACGGCAGGGCAGGACCCATTTGGAACTTTCTCCGGCGCAGCCCACCCTGGCTGGCAAGATCGAGGTGATCGAGTTCTTCCACTATGGCTGTCCGCATTGCCGCGATCTCGATCCGCTGGTGGAACGGTGGAAGAAAACCTTGAGCGAGGACGTGGCGTTTCATCGCTCCCCCGTGATCTGGGGGCAAGGAGCGCTCGCGGGGCTGGCGCGACTGTACTTTTCGCTCGATGCGACCGGTCAGCTCGAGGCGCTGCACTCGAAAATCTTCGCCGCGGTGCAGGACGAGCGGCGTCTCGTCTATGACCGCGACGGCGCGCGGGCCTGGGTGCAGGAAAACGGCGGCGACGGCAAGGCGGTCTACGATGCCTGGACTTCTTTCGGCGTGGAGACGCGCGTGAAAGAGGCCGATGCGCGGGCCCGTGCCTACAAGATCGACGGGGTGCCGACCCTGGCGGTGGGTGGGCGCTATCTCACGTCCGCCTCGCTCACCGGCAGCCACGAGGCGGCGCTCGAGGAAGTCGACCGGCTGATCGCCCGGCTGCGCCGCGGCTGACGAGGGCCCGCTTTCGTGGGAAAATCCAATCTTTCCCATGAACGGGGCGGGGCGCATCGTCCTGCCGGCGACGAGGATCCGAATCGATGGACGTATTGGAGGATTTGCGCGCGCGCGGACTGATCGCGCAGACGACCGATTTCACGGCGCTGCAGCAGCGCCTGCAGGAAGGCCGAATCACGCTCTACTGCGGCTTCGACCCCACCGCCGACAGCCTGCATCTGGGCCACCTCGTGCCGGTGCTGGTGCTTCGCCGCTTCCAGCAGGCGGGTCACCGGCCGATCGCGCTGGTGGGCGGGGCGACCGGCATGATCGGCGACCCGAGCTTCAAGGCCAACGAGCGCAAACTCAATTCGCTCGACGTGGTGGCGCAGTGGAGCGAGCGCATCCAGCGCCAGCTCGAACCCTTCCTCTCCTTCGAGGGCGGCAATCCCGCGATCCTGGCGAACAACTACGACTGGTTCGGCCGGATGAACGTGCTCGACTTCCTGCGCGAGGTCGGCAAGCACTTCTCGGTCAATGCCATGATCAAGAAAGAGGCGGTGCAGCAGCGCTTGGCGCGCGACGAGGTGGGGATTTCCTTCACCGAGTTTGCCTATAGCCTCTTGCAGGCCTACGATTTCGTCGAGCTCTACCGCCACCATGGTTGCCTGTTGCAGATCGGCGGTTCGGATCAGTGGGGCAACATCACCGCCGGTATCGACCTGGTGCGGCGCTTGTGCCGCGCCGAAGTCTATGGGCTGACGCTGCCGCTGGTGACCAAGGCCGACGGCACGAAGTTCGGCAAGACCGAATCCGGCGCGGTGTGGCTCGACCCGCGCAAGACTTCGCCCTACAAGTTCTATCAGTTCTGGCTCAACACGGCCGACGCCGACGTCTACAAATTCCTGCGCTACTTCACCTTCCTGTCGGTCGAGGCGATCGCGGCGATCGAAGAGGAAGATCGGCGGCGCGACAAGCCGCAGGCGCAGCGGGTACTCGCCGAGGAAGTGACCCGGCTGGTGCATGGCAGCGAGGCCCTGCGCGCGGCCGAGCGCATCAGCGCGGCGCTCTTCTCCGGCTCGCTCGAGGCGCTCACGGAAGAAGATTACGCCCAGCTCGCGCTCGATGGCATGCCCACGGCGGCCTTGTCGCGCGAGCAGAGCGGCCTGGTGGATGCGCTCGTGGCCGCGGGGTTGGCGAAGTCGAAGAGCGAGGCGCGCACGTTCCTCAGTAGCGGCGCGGTGGCGGTCAATGGCGTGAAAGTCACGGCGCTGGACGCGGTGATCGGCGACTCCGACCGGCGCTTCGGCCGCTACACGGTGCTGCAGCGCGGCAAGAAAAACCACTGCCTGATCGTCTGGGGATGAACCTCGCCACGGTGCTCACGCGCGCGGCCACCGGCGTCGAGACGGCGCGGGTGGCGGTGGAGGTGCATCTGGCCAACGGGCTGCCCGCGTTCAACCTCGTGGGTTTGCCCGATGCCGAGGTGCGCGAGGCGCGCGAGCGCGTGCGCGCGGCGATCCTCACCGCCGGGCTGGAGTTTCCGCCGCGGCGCATCACGGTCAATCTCGCCCCGGCCGATCTGCCCAAGAGCGGCGGGCGGTTCGATCTGCCCATCGCGGTGGGCTTGCTCGCGGCAAGCGGTCAGGTGCCGCCCACGGCGCTCGACGATCACGAATTCCACGGCGAGCTGGGGTTGGACGCGAGCGTGCGGCCGGTGCGCGGCGTGCTTGCCGCGGCCTTGGCGGCGCGGCGCGAGGGTCGGCGCGTGGTGGTGCCGCGCGCGAACGCCCATGAGGCGTTGCGCGTCGGGGCGGAGACGGTGGCGGTGGCATCGCTCGCCGAGCTCGTCGCCTGGCTGCGTGGCGGGCGTCTGCCGGCGCCGCCCGAGCCGATGGCAGAGGTGGCAGGCTCCGCGTGGCCGGACCTCGCCGAGGTCAAGGGTCAGGCCGGGGCGCGACGGGCGCTGGAGATCGCCGCGGCGGGCGGTCATTCCCTGCTCCTCTACGGACCGCCGGGCACCGGCAAGTCGATGCTGGCGCAGCGTCTGCCGGGGATTTTGCCGCCGATGAACGAAGAAGAGGCGATCGAGACCGCGGCGGTGTGGTCGAGCGACGGGCGCTTTGCGCCGCACCTGTGGCGCGTGCGTCCCTTTCGCGCGCCGCACCACAGCGCTTCGCCCGCGGCCATCGTCGGCGGCGTGGGCGCCGGCGGGGCGGTGCGTCCCGGCGAGATCTCGCTCGCGCACGGCGGCGTGCTCTTCCTCGACGAATTGCCCGAATTCGAGCGCCGGGTGCTGGAAGCGCTGCGCGAGCCGCTCGAGACGGGGCGGGTGGCGGTGGCGCGGGTGAAGGAGCGGGTGGAATACCCCGCCCGCTTCCAGCTGGTGGCGGCGATGAACCCTTGCCCTTGCGGCTACCTGGGCGATCCGTCCGGGCGCTGCCGCTGCACGCCGGCGCAGATCGAGCGCTACCACGCCAAGCTCTCCGGGCCCTTGCTCGACCGCATCGACCTGTGGGTAGAGGTGCCGCGCCTGCCGCCGGAGACGCTCGCCGCCGCCACGGCGGGGGAACCGTCGGCGAACGTGCGCGCTCGGGTGCTCGCGGCGCGCGAGCGGCAACTGGCGCGCCAGGGCAAGGAGAATGCGCGTCTCTCCGGCAGCGAACTGGAGACGCACGGCAGGGCGAGCGAGCCGGCGCTGGCTTTGCTCGGGCGCGCGATCACGCGGCTCGATCTCTCGGCGCGGGCCTACCACCGCATCCTGCGGCTTGCGCGCACCATCGCCGATCTGGCGGGCCATGAGACGATCGAGCCGGCGCACGTGGCCGAGGCCGTGCAGCTGCGCCGCCTGCCATTTTAGAGGACGCCCCATGACGCGCATCGATCTGCGCCACGTGCGCCGCGAACACGACCGCGACACGCTCGACGAGGATCGCATCCATCCGGATCCCTTGATGCAGTTTCGCGCCTGGCTCGACGAGGCGATCGCCGCCGGGGTGCCTGAGCCCAATGCCATGACCGTGGCCACCGTCGATGAGCGTTGCCGTCCGTCGACGCGCCCCGTGCTGCTCAAGGAGGCCGACGAGCGCGGTCTCGTGTGGTACACGAACTATCTCAGCCGCAAGGGGCGCGAGCTGGAGCACCATCCCTTCGCCGCCCTGCAGTTCTTCTGGCCCGATCTGGAGCGGGTGGTACGCATCGAGGGTCGGGTCGAGAAGGTCTCGCCCGAAGAGTCGGATGCCTACTTCGCGCAGCGCCCCTTGCCGGCCCGGCTGGGCGCCTGGGCGAGCGAGCAGAGTCAGCCGATCGCCTCGCGTACCGAGATCGTGGAGCGCGTGGCCCGCTACGGGCTCAAATTCGGCCTCAATCCGCCGCGCCCGCCGCATTGGGGCGGTTTTCGGCTGATTCCGGATTACTGGGAGTTCTGGCAGGGACGGCCCTCGCGCCTGCACGATCGCATCGCCTTTCGGCCCGACGGCGCCGGCGGGTGGACGCGCCAGCGCTTGGCACCGTAACCCTTCCCTTCCACCGTAACCCTTTCCTTCCCTTCGTTTCGTCTGTCAGAGTTCGGAGAGCGGCTGGGGCTTGTGCACTGCGTAGCCCTGGAGGTAGTCCACGCCCAGTTCGCGCAGCGTGGCGATGATGGCGTCGTTTTCCACGAACTCGGCGATGGTGGCCATACGCATGAGTCGCGCCAGGCTCACCATGGTTTGCACGATCACCCGGTCTTCGTGGCGCTCGTGCACGTGACGCACGAATTGGCCGTCGGCCTTGATATAGTCGGCGGTGAAACGGCGCAGATAGCCGAAAGAGGACGTGCCCGAGCCGAAATCGTCGAGGGCGATCGCTGCACCCAGGCCACGCACCCGCGTGATGAAGGCCACGGCAATTTCCGGCTGTTCGATCACGGTGCTCTCGGTCATCTCGAAGACCAAGCGCTCGGGCGGAATGCCGTGTTCGTGGATCAGGGACTCGAGATAGTCGATCCAGCCTTCGTCCGAGAGCGTCTGCCCCGAGACGTTGAGGCTGACGACGTCGGCCGGCCACGGGCGATTCTCGCGCAGCCTCTGCCCCAGGTCTGCCATCACTTTGCGCACGACGATGCGGTCGATGCGCGGCATGAGCTGGAAGCGCTCGGCAGCGGAGAGGAATACGCCCGGTGTGAGCCGTTCCCCTTTCTCGGTGACCAGCCGCATGAGGATCTCGGCGTGCAGTCGCCCCTCGCCCACGGGGACGATGCGTTGGGCCCAGGGTTCGAAGGCTTCGGTGCGGATGGCGTTGATGATCACCGGTAGCAATTCGATCTCACGGCGGCGCCGTTCCACCCACGGATGGGTGGGAAGGTAATTGACGACGCGGTTGCCGCCGAGCTGTCTGGCGACGTAGCGGGCGATGTCGGCGGCGATTTTCAGGTCGGCGACGGTGGAAGGGACCCGGTCGGCACGCACGAGCCCGATGCTCGCGGCCACCGTCAGGTTGAGGCCATTGTCGATGATGGGGTGAGCCAGGATCTTGGCGCCGATCTCGCGCGCGAGCGCCTCGTTGGGCTCGTCTTCGTTCGTTCCCACCCAGCAGGCGGCGAATTCGTCGGCGTCGTGGTGGGCGAGCACGGCATGTTCGACGCGAGGGGGGATGATTTCCTGCATGAGTCGGGCGACGTCGCGCAGGACACGGTCTCCCGCCTCGTGGCCGCAGCTGTCATTGACGGCGGCGAAATGGTCGAGATCGATGGCACACACCCAGATTCGTCCCGGTTCGTAGCGTTGCAGGAGGTTGCCGAGCGCTTCGTCGAAGTAGATTCGGCTGTGCAGGCCGGTGAGCGCGTCGTATTCGATGCGGTGGTGCAGCTCGTCGATCCTTGCGGCCACGGCGTCGGCGAGCGCGTTGAGGCTCTGCGCGAGCACGCTCACTTCGTCGCTGCCGCTTGCCTCGGCGCGGCGTGAGAGATCGCCCGCGGCGAGCGTGCGACTCAATTCGGCCAGCGCCGCGAGCCGCTGGGCGAGCCGCCGGGCAACCCCGTCGAGCAGCAGCCCACCCAAGGCGAGGGAGAAGAGCAGGAGCAGGGCAGTACTGAGGACGAGCCGCTCTCGGCCTGTCTCGAGAGGCGCGAGCGAAATGCCCAGCACGAGACTGCCGAACGAGATGGGTTCTCCTTCCGGGGTACTGGCGATGGCGTGGTGCCAGACGCGCACAGGCTGCCCCTGCCATTCGAGTTTCGCGCCTGGGGGAGGGAGGGTTTGCGTGGAATCTTGCCAGCCGTAGGTGGCCACTGGTCGGCCGTCTTCGTCGAGGACGACGGCGAAGGCGATGGTCTCGCCGGCGAGGAGCGCTTCGAGCCGATCCTGCAACTGCTCGTAGTCGTGCGTGAGCAACGCCTGACGGGCGAGGGTGTCGAGCTGGCGCGTGTAGTGCTGCGCTTCCCGCTCGGCAGCGCGCGACAGGGCCTCGTCGAGCGCACGCCAATGGGCGTAGGTGAAGCCGGCGACGATGAGGAGCAGTACGGCGCCGGCAGCCAGCAGGATCTGGAGGCGGAAGGGGATGTGGCGGTACCAGTTCATCGTGAAAGCTCCGGCGGGGAGGCATACCGTCGATCTAGGTCCGGCAGGAAGGGGGCCATCTCGGCGAAGTCGGCTTCGGTGACGGGGACGAAGCGGCGGTAACCCGTGTCCGCGAAGAAGCGGCGCCCCGCCTCGGTTTCATGGAACGAGAGGAGCGCGGCGCGAAAGCGGGCGCGTAGCGCTTCGGGCAGGGCGCGGCGGGCCGCGGCCATGAGGTGCGGCACGTCCAGGCCGAAGGGGACGGCCTGCAGCGAGGGGTACCTGGCGCGAAACTGGCCATAGACCGTGTTGGCGACGATGGCGTAATCGACGCTGCCGTTGGCGAGCGCCTGCATCGAGGCGCCATGCGAGGCGGTGAGCACGAGGGTAAAGTCGCGCTGGGGCACGAGACCGAGGCGGTCGAGGGTTTCGCGGGCGACGAGCGAGACGATCGAGTCGGGGTCCCCTAGGGCGATGCGCCGCCCGCGCAGGGCCTCGGGGGTAGCGGAGGCAGGCGCATCGCGCGCCACGAGGAGGGCCGAGAGGCGCACTTCGTATTTGGCTGCGAGTTCCCAGTCGCCGCGGGTGGCGAGCCAGACGGCGACGTGTGGCGGCATGATGGCCAGATCGAATTCGCCGGCCAGGAGCGCCTTGGTATAGGCATCGTAGGTGGGGCGGGTGGAGAAACGCAGCGGCCGACCCAGTGCCTGGGCGAGGGTGTCGAGCAGTCCCTTGTGCAAGGTAAGCAGCACTTCGGCCGTGCGAAAGGGCGAGATGCCAAAACGCAGCGGCCGTGCTTCCTCGGCGGCGCGCACGCCAGCGATTCCACTGATCGCAAGGCTCATCAGCGATTGCAGCCAGCGGCGACGGGCGAGGTTCGTGCGGGATTCCATGGCAGCCCAGGGGTTTTTACGCCCTTTCATTTTAAACCGATCAGGAAATTTTTTTTCCGGGAATTTTCCTCAACCTTGCGGTCCGCGCGATACACCGAGATCTTCGAGGAGCCCGTCGCCGACATCGTAGATCCAGCCGTGCAGCATCGGCCCCTCGCCACGATCCCAGGCGCGGCGGATGACGGGATTTTGCGCCAGGCGTTCGATCTGGGTGACGACGTTCATGCGCACGAGGCGGTGGGTGCGCTCCGGTTCGGGCAGGGCGTCGAGTTCGGCGCGGTGCCGTAGGTAGAGTTCGCGGATGGGATGCACCCAGTGTTGCACGAGCTCGGGGGCATCGGCGCGGATGGCGGCCTTGACCCCACCGCAGTCGGAATGCCCGACGATGAGGATGTGGCGCACGCGCAGGCGGGAGACGGCGAATTCGATGGTGGCCGCGCAGCTCAAGTCGGCTGCCTGTACCTGGTTGGCGATGTTGCGATGTACGAAGACTTCACCGGCGGTGAGCCCGATGAGTTCGTTCGCGGGCACCCGGGCATCCGAGCAGCCGATCCAGAAGAATTCCGGCTGATGGATGTTTTTCAGGCGCTCGAAAAAGCGGGGGTCGCGCGCGCGCATGGCCTCGGCCCAGGCGCGGTTGTTGGCAATCAAGGCATCGATTTCGGTGGGACGGAGCATGGAGGGTCCTTTCCTCAAGGCGCGGCGCACAGGCAATGGGCATAGAGGCCGCTAGGGTCGTCGAAGGCGCGAAGCAGGCGGCGCGGTTCGGTGAGCGATACGCCGGGGGGGAGCAGCCCGAGCGATTGTAGGCGTGTTTCGAATTCGTCGCTACGACCCTCGAACAATAGCTTCATGAGCACGTCGCGAGCGGAGAGCGGCGGCAGCAGCCAGCGTGCCGGCGCCTGCGGGATCTTGGCGCGCTCGCGGGCGCGTTCGAGAGCGGAGTCCAGCCCGCCGAGGGTGTCGACCAGGCCGAGCTTCTGGGCGGTTTCACCGGTCCAGATACGCCCTTGGGCGATCGGCTCGATTTCGGTTTCCGGGAGCTTGCGCCCCTCGGCGACCACGGCGAGGAAGCGGCGGTAGCCATGGGAAATCCCGGCTTGTATCGCGCGTGCCACGGGTTCGGTCAGAGGCACGCGCGGATCCAAGCCGTTGGCGAAAGGCCCGGTCGTGACGCCATCGGTATTGACGGAGAGCTTGTCGAGTAGCCCCGAGACTTCGGGGAAGAGGGCGAAGACGCCGATCGAGCCGGTGAGGGTGAAGCGGTCGGCGAATATTTCGTCGGCGGCCGAGGCGATCCAGTAGCCGCCGGAGGCGGCTGTGCCGCTCATGGAAACGATCACGGGTTTGCCGGCTTCCTTGACGCGCAGCACGGCACGGCGGATGCGTTCGGCGGCGAAGGCGCTGCCGCCGGGGGTGTCGAGGCGCAGCACCACGGCCTTGACGGAGTCGTCATCGGCGGCATCGTCGAGCCGATCGACGATGCTGTCGGCCGAGGCAAACCCATCGCGCGGTGGACCATCGACGAGGGTGCCTTGGATGGGCAGGATGGCCACCACGGGGGTCGTGGCCGAGGGCAGGGGCGGCGTCGTGGCACGTAGATAGTCGTCGAACGCGACGTCTCTGGCTGGGTCGCTTTCGCGCCCATACTGTTCGAGGAGCCCGGCGTACCAGTCTTCGTAGCTCTTGCGCTGATCGATCAGCCGTTCGGCCTGGGCGGCTTTGGCCGCATCCCCTTCGTGTGCGGCGAGCACCTCGTCGTAGCGCTCGCTGTAGCGGCGCAGCACGGCAGGCGCGAGCGAGCGATCCTGGGCGAGGTCGTCGAGCAGGCGCTGCCAGATGCCGCCGATCAGGTCCTGGGTGACGTCGCGCTCTTCGGGCGACATGTCGTTGCGCGTGAAGGGTTCGACGAAGGATTTGTGCTTGCCCACGCGGAAGGCGTGCACCCGCACCCCGATGCGGTCGAGGGCGTCGCGGTAGTAGTTTTGGGTGACGGCTACACCCGGCAAGAGTACCAAGCCCTCGGGATCGAGCGTGACCTCCTGCGCCGCGGCGGCGAGATAGTAGGCTTTTTGCGGCAGTAGGTCGCCGTAGGCGTGTACCGGTTTGCCTGCTTGGCGTAGTCGGGCGATCGCCGTGCGCAGCTCTTCGATCTGGGCGAGCGAGGCGTTGCCCAGACGGCTGAGATCGAGCGCCACTGCGAGCACGCGGTCGTCGGTGCGGGCGCGATCGAGGGCATCGAGCGCGTCGCGCAAAACGATGGGGCCTTTCCCAGATTCGAGTGAGCGCAGCGAGCGCAGGCCCTCGGGCAGGGGGGGCTGTTCCACGAGGTCGCCGTCGAGCGCGAGCGTGAGCACGAAGCGCGGCGGCAGTTTGAGCGCCGGTTCCCATTGGCTGAGGAAAAAGGCTGCGAGGAAAGCGAGAACCACGAGGCCAATGGCGAGGCGCCCGAGCAGCTCGACGAGGCGCAAGGGCAGCAGGATCAACCAGCGCAGCGCTCGCCACAGGGCACGCAGGGGGCGAAAGTTCATGAATGGGCTCCTGGAGGCAAGAGAGATTCAGGGCAAAGGCTCATGTCGTTTCCGCGCGGCGGCGATAGACGAAATCCCACACGCCGTGTCCCAGGGCGCGGCCACGGCGCTCGAACTTGGTCTCGGGGCGCCAGGATGGCCGTTCGGTGGGGTCGGGATGGATCGATTCCAGACGGGGTTCGGCCGAGAGCACTTCCTGCATCCATTCGGCGTAGTCCTGCCAGTCGGTGGCGCAGTGCAGGTAGCCGCCGGGGGTGAGCCGTTCGGCGGCCAGCGCGACGAAACCGGGCTGGACGATGCGGCGCTTGTGGTGGCGCTTCTTCGGCCACGGATCGGGGAAGAAGAGGTGGATGCCGGCGAGCGTGCCGGGGGCGATCATGTGCTCGAGCACTTCGAGTGCGTCGTGCTGGATGACGCGCAGGTTGGTGAGCCCCTGGGTCTCGATGAGGTTGAGGAGATTTCCCACGCCGGGGCCGTGCACTTCGACGGCGAGGAAATCGGTGCCGGGGTTGGCCGCAGCGATCTTGGCCGTGGTCTCGCCCATCCCCGAGCCGATTTCGAGCACAAGGGGGGCGCTGCGGCCGAAGACGCTCGGCGCGTCGAGGGGCTCGGGGCGATAAGGGAGGCCCCAGCGCGGCAGCAGGGTATCGAGGGCGCGGCGCTGCGCTTCCGTGAGCCGCCCCTGGCGCAGCACGAAGGTGCGGATGCTGCGGGTGGAGAGATGCCCGCGCTCTGCGTCGAGTGCCTGCGTCATGGCGTGGGCCTGCCGATGACGCCGGTGAGCGGCGAGCTGGGGTCGGCGGCGTAGAACTTGCGCGGCATGCGCCCGGCGCGGTAGGCTTCGCGCCCCGCTTCCACCGCCAGACGCATGGCGCGCGCCATGCGCACCGGGTCGCCGGCGTGCGCGATGGCGGTGTTGGTGAGCACGCCGTCGCAACCCAGCTCCATGGCAATGGCCGCGTCGGAAGCCGTGCCTACGCCCGCGTCGACGATCACCGGCACGCGGATGCGCTCGAGGATGAGGCGCAGGTTCCAGGGATTGAGGATGCCCATGCCCGAGCCGATGAGCGAGGCGAGAGGCATGATGGCCACGCAGCCCATCGCTTCGAGCAGCTGTGCCTGGATGGGGTCGTCGGAACAATACACCATGACCTCGAACCCTTCGGCCACCAGCCGTTCGGCGGCCTTGAGCGTTTCGGGCATGTTGGGATAGAGGGTTTCGGCATCGCCCAGGACTTCGAGTTTGACCAGGGTGTGGCCATCGAGGAGCTCACGCGCGAGCCGCAGCGTGCGCACGGCTTCTTCGGCCGTGTAACAGCCGGCGGTGTTGGGTAACAGGGTGAAGCGCTCGGGCGGGAGGTAGTCGAGCAGATTGGGTTCGTCCGGGTTCTGGCCGAGATTGATGCGGCGGATCGCCACGGTGACGATCTCGGCGCCGGAAGCCTCGATCGCCGCGCGCGTCTGGGTGAAGTCGCGGTATTTTCCGGTGCCCACCAGCAGTCGGGAGCGGAAGCGGCGTGTGCCGAGGGTGAGGAAGTCGGTATCGTCGGGTTCGGTCATGATGGTCGGGGAGAGGAGGTTCAGCCGCCGCCTACGGCGACCACGACTTCGATCGCGTCGCCTTCGACGATGGCGGTCTGGGCATACAGGCTGCGGGGGACGATCTCGCCGTTGCGCTCGACGGCGACGCGCTTGCCTGCCCAGCCGCGTTCGCGCAGCAGGTCGGCAAGGGTCGTGCCGGCGGGCAGCATGAGGAGCTCGCCATTCACGCGGCAGGTGAGGGTTCGGGGGATTTCGTCAGGCATGGTGAAAAGTGTAGCACGACGCGTGCCCTTGCGCCGATTGCCCGCGCTCGGCTATAATTCGCCGGCTGCGCGGGTGTAGTTCAATGGTAGAACATCAGCTTCCCAAGCTGAGAACGTGGGTTCGATTCCCATCACCCGCTCCAGGAATTTCGGCAAACCCGGCTCTGGCCGGGTTTTTGCGTCTACGGGGCGAGTTCCCGGTAGGTGCCGCCGAAGAAGACGAGCGGCTCGCGGGCGAAGGCGGCGTGATGGCATACTTCGGCCAGGAACAGCACGTGGTCGCCCCCGTTGTGGCGTATCGCGTTGCGGCATTCGAAGTGGGCGCAGGCTCCGACGAGCAGGGGCGAGCCATGCGGGCCGGGGAACCACTCCACGCCGGCGAAGCGGTCTTGCGCCGGGCCGGCGAAGCGGTCCGATAGCGTACGCTGCTCGACGGAGAGGAGCGAAATGCCGAAATGCTCGGCCGTTTCGAACCACGGCAGTAGGCTCAGCCGCCGCGCCAGGCTGAAAACGACGAGCGGCGGTTCGAGCGAGACCGAGTTGAACGAATTGATGGTCAGACCCAGCGGGGTACCGTCGGGCGCGCGCGTGGTCAGCACGGCGATGCCCGTGGCGAACTGGCCCAAAGTGCGGCGCAGCTGCCGCACATCCAGACCGGAAGGCGGAGAAACGGTCACGGTCGAATCCATCTCGATGAACCTCTTGTCCGGCATGTGCCGGGTGCATGATGCCGAAACGAGAATGTATCGCAGAAACGATGACGGGCCAAGAGATTCCTTTCCCTCCTGAAAATTCCCGCATCGACGGTCTTGCCGCGACGTTCGCCGCCCGCCTGATCGACTGGCAGCGGCGCTGCGGCCGGCACGATTTGCCCTGGCAGGGGAGTGACCCCTACCGGGTGTGGCTCTCCGAAGTGATGCTGCAGCAGACGCAAGTGCGCACGGTGTTGCCGTATTTCGCCCGCTTCGTGGCGCGTTTTCCCACGGTGGAGGCCTTGGCGGCGGCGCCGCTCGACGAAGTGCTGGCGCTGTGGAGTGGGCTGGGCTACTACGCCCGCGCGCGGCACCTGCACGCGGCCGCCCGTCTGTGGGTGGCGCGCTGGCCGGGCACCTGCCCTCAGGGAGCGCAGGAATGGGCCCAGTTGCCGGGCGTGGGGCGCTCGACGGCGGCGGCGATCGCGGCGTTCGTGCAGCGCGAGCGGGTGCCGATCCTCGACGGCAACGTGCAGCGGGTGCTGTGCCGCCTCTTCGCCGTAGAAGAAGATCCGCGCGCGGCGGCCACGGCGCGCCGTCTGTGGGATGCGGCCCATGCCCTGCTGCCGCGCGACCCCGATGACATGCCTGCCTACACCCAGGGCATGATGGACCTGGGGGCGCTGGTGTGTACCCGGACGCGGCCGCGGTGCGACCTGTGCCCGGTGGCCGAACTCTGCGCCGCGCACCGTTTGGGCATCGCGGCGCAGCTGCCGAGAAAACGGGCACGCGCGCCGGTGCCGGAGCAGGACGTGCGTTGGGGCTGGTACGAGGAGGACGGCGCGGTCTGGCTCGTGCGCCGCGCGCCGCAGGGCATTTGGGGCGGTTTGTGGTGCCTGCCGCCAGCGGACGAGGCGCCGCCGGGCCGCTGGCGCGCCGCCGGGGAGATCGCGCGGCTCACCCATCGGCTGACGCATTTCACCCTAAACATCACGGTAACGCGCTACCTGCCCGAAACGCCGCGGGCAGCGGAACACGCCGCGGCATGGGGAGAAGAGGCGCGTTGCCTCACGCCGCACGAGGCGCTGGCGCTGGGTGTGCCGCAACCGCTGCGGCGGCTGCTGGCGCAGGCGGTGGATGTTCCGATCGAACACGCCAAGGGGAACATGCGTCGCCTCGGCGTGGCTAAAGGCAAATTCGAGGTCTCGGAGCGCATCGACGAACACGACGAGGACGTCGCGCGTCTGTTCAGAGGAAAGGAAAAACCATAACGCGCGGCGGTAGGATTGCGTTCCTCGTGCTATATGTATTGCACCAGCAAAGGAACCGATCATGTTCGCCATCCGCCTGCCGGAAAAAAGCAGACTCGACGAGCTCGCGCGAGCCACAGAGCCTACGCTTGGGCATTCGGGAAATAGCGCGATGCGGTCTATCGCCACTGAGTCCATTCCAAGGAACACTCGATGAACGCATCCGATCCGGCGTTTCTCTGCCTTTCCCCTGCGGCTTTCCGGCAGCGCCATGCCGGCGTGCCCCTGCGCTATGGGTTGATCGGCTCGCCGTTCGGCGCGCTCCTGCTCGCGCTCACGCCGCAAGGGGTGTGCCGCGCGGAGTTTCTGGAAGAGGGCGAGGCGCCGCAGGCGCGGTGGGAGGTGTGGCGCGCGCGCTGGTCGTGGAGCGTGTGGGCGCCGCTTTCCGCGGACGAATGCGCGGCGCTGGAGGCGCGCTTTCTCGCACGGGACCTGCCGGTGGTGGTGGAGGGCACGCCTTTTCGCGGGTTGATCTGGCGCGCGCTGCGGCAGACCGAGGCGGGGCAAACCCTCTCTTACGGGATGCTGGCCGAGCGGCTGGGGCGGCCGCAGCTGGCGCGCGCCGTGGGGCAGGCGCTGGGGGCCAATCCCGTGGCCTGGCTCATCCCTTGCCATCGCGTGCTCGATGCCCGTGGCAGCCTGCGGGGGTTTCGCTGGGGGCTCGCGCGCAAGCGGGCGATGCTCGAGTTGGAGGAAAAGAGTGCCTGTGCCTGAACCCCAATCAGGCTATCTCGGCCTGGCTCCTTTCCTGCGTGCGAGCCTGAGGGACGGCGATTTGGCGGCGCTCGCCCGGCAGTGGCTCGATCGGGCCGGGCGGGAGGACACGGCCGCGGCGTGGATGAACCTCGCCACGGCGCTCTTGTGTCTGGGGCAGACGACGACTGCGCTCGCGGCCCAGCGCGAGGCGCTCGCGCGCGCCCGTACTTATGCCCTGCCGGGGCCGGGCGGGTCGGCGCCGCGGCTGCTGCTGCTGGCGATGCCGGGCCCGCTGTCGGCGAATACGCCGCTCGACTGCCTGCTCGAGGGGCAGGGACTGCAGTTGCTGGTGCATTTCGTCGATCCCGCGGCGCCATTGGCCGAGGCTTTGCCCGAGCACGACGCGCTGATGCTGACGATGGGGGTGAGCGAGGCGGCGCTGCCGGTGCTCGCGGCGCTGCAGGAGCGGCTCGCCGCCTGGCCGCGTCCGGTGATCAATCCGCCGGCGGCGATCGTGCGCACGGAGCGCGCACGGCTCAGCCACCTGCTCGCGGACGCGCCGAGGGTGCTCATGCCACCGACCCGGCGCGTGCCGCGTGCGATCCTGGAGGCGGCCGCGGCCGGAGCTTGGCCGCAGGGGCTGGAGGCGCCGCCTTTTCTGCTGCGTCCGCCCGATTCGCAGGGCGGGCATGGTCTGGCGCGCATCGACACGGGCGAGGCGCTTGGAGCGTATCTGGCGGCGCAGCCGGAGGGGGAGTTCTTTCTCACGCGCTACGTCGATTATGCCGGGCCGGACGGGCGCTTTCGCAAGATTCGCGTGGCTCTGGTCGGAGGACGGGTTTTTCCGGTGCACCTGGCGGTGTCGGAGCACTGGATGGTGCATTACGTCAATGCCGGCATGTACGGCGATGCCGTCAAGCGGGCGCAGGAGGCGGCGTTCTTTCGCACGTTTGCCGAATTCGCCCACAGGCACGCGCCGGCGTTCTCGGCGCTCTCCGGACGGCTGGGGCTCGATTATTTCTGCGTGGATCTGGCCGAGACGTCCGATGGGCGGTTGCTGATCTTCGAGGCCGATCCGGCGATGGTGGCGCACGCGATGGAGCCGGGGGCGGAATTCGCCTACCGGCGCGAGGGGATCGCACCGCTGCGCGAGGCGTTCATCCGCTGGGTGCGCGGCCGTCTGGAGGAGAGGGCATGACGCTGTCGGCGAATGCGCGCAATTTCTCCGGCGGGCCGGGGGCGTTGCCCGAAACGGTGCTGCTGCAGCTCAAGGAGGCGATGATCGCCGTGCCGGAGGTGGGGCTGTCGGTGCTGGGCATCAGTCATCGTTCGGATTGGTTCGCGGCGGTGGTGGCGGAAGTGGAGGCGCGCCTTAAGGCGTTGCTCGCGCTGCCGCCGGATTTTCATGTCCTGCTGCTGCAGGGCGGCGGCACGCTGCAGTTTGCCATGGTGCCGCTCGCGCTCGCGCGGGGCGCCGACGTGCCGGCCGAGTACCTGCACACGGGGTATTGGAGCGGCAAGGCGATCGCCGAGGCGAGGAAGGTCGCGCCGGTGCGGGTGGTGTGGAGCGGCGAGGCCGAGGGGTTTTGCCGGCTGCCGGACGACGACGAACTCGTCTTCGATCCGCGCGCGCCCTATCTGCACGTGGTGACCAACGAGACGGTGGAGGGGCTGCAGTTTCACCGCCTGGTGGGGCTCGAGGAGGTGCCGCAGGTGGCCGACATGTCGTCGGATTTTCTCTCGCGTCCGTTCGATGCCGGGCGCTATGCGCTCATCTATGCCCATGCGCAGAAGAATCTCGGCCCGGCGGGGGTGACGGTGGTGCTGGTGCGCGAGGCGGTGCTCGAGCGCGCGCCCGAGGGCTTGCCGGCCATGCTAGACTACCGCGCGCAGGCGGCGGCGCATTCGATCCTCAACACGCCGCCGGTGTTTGCCATCTATGCCGTGCTGCTGGTGCTGCGCTGGCTCATGGACGAGATCGGCGGGCTCGAGGCGATGGCGGCGATCAACCGCGCCAAGGCCGAGCGGCTCTACGGCGTGCTCGACGCAAGCGACGGCTTCTACCGTCCGCGGGCGCGGCGCGAGGATCGTTCGCTCATGAACGTGGTCTTCGACCTGCCGAGCGAAGCGCTACGCGCGGCTTTTCTCGACGAGGCGAAGCGGGCGGGTTTTTCGGGGCTGGCCGGACACCGTGCGCTGGGCGGCATCCGCGCCTCGCTCTACAACGCGGTGACGCTGGAGGCGGTCGAGGCGCTCGCCGACTTCATGGAGACGTTCCGGCGGCGCCATTAGGGAGACACTGAATCATTGGCTGCGCGGGCGAATCGCTGCGTTGCGCGGTGCTCGCTCCCTCGCCTATCCACTCGATATGTCTCGGTCGCTGCGCACCAAACGCCTTGCGCTTCATCCCGCTCGCTCATTTCTTCAGTGTCTCCCTAGCAGGTTCGTCCAGGCGCTCCAGCGATACCCAGCGTCCTTGCTCGATGCGGGTGAGCTCGCCGCCGGTGCGCTGACCGAGATGCTCGGTGGGCGAGAAGCGGTAGCGCGGGCTGCCGAACAGGTCTCCGGGATAATCGAGCCGTTCGAGCGCTTGGGCGATCGCCGCCGGCGTGGGTTCGGCCGCCGTGGCGATGGCGCGTACCAGGAGTTCGGCGGCGACGTAGCCCATGGCCGACCAGACGTTGGCTTCCATGCCGTAGCGGTCGCGGTAGGCGTCGAGCCAGGCGAGCAGCTCGGGCGAGGCGCCCTCGCGATAGGGGATGCGGATGGGGTTGGTGACGCCGTAGAGCCCCTCGACGGCAGCCCCGCCCAAAGCGTGCGTCTGATCCGAATAGGCCGAGGCCGAGGTGAGGAAGAGCGGCTTCCAGCCCATCTCGTCGGCCGTGCGCAGGATGGCGACGGTTTCACGCACCAGCGTGCCCAGTGCCACGAGTTCGCAGCCCGCCTCGCGCAAGCGGGCGATCTGGCCGGTGAAGTCGGTGGCGCCGCGCGCGTGCCGCGCTTCTCGGGTGAGGGGAAGCCCCGCACGCTCGAGCCCGGCGCGCACGCCGGTGCTCACTTCCTCGCCGAATTCGTCGTCCTGCACCAGGGTGCACACGCGCCGCACCTGGGGGTGACGGCGCAACACGGCGCGCACGGTGGGGTCCATGTAGCTGCGATAGGGCGCGTAGATCTGGAATTTCAGCGGGTGCAGCGGCGCGTAGGTGGCTTCGTGCGGCGAGAAGGGGAAGAGATGCAGCCGCTCGCGACGCAGGATCTCGGGCATCGTCGCCAGCACCACCGGCGTGCCCAGGTTCGAGAGGAAGGCGATCGCGCCGTCGCGTTCGGTGAGTTTGCGCGCCGCGAGGATGGCGCGCTTGGGGTCGTAGCCGGTGTCTTCGACGAGCAGGCGCAGGGTGATTCCCGGCAGTTCGCCGCGTGCGTTCGCTTCGGCGAAACGCATTTCCATGCCGTTTTTCACCGGCACGCCCAGGAGCGCCGCCGGCCCCGAGAGATCGAGCAGCGCGCCGACGGTGAGCACCCGTTCGGCAGCGCGTACCGGGGCCATGGCCAAGGCGAGGAGGGCGATGACGGCAAAGAGGCGGGCGCGCATGATCTTCCTCGAAATTCTTCGAATGTCTGCGATTTTAGTCCATTTTACGGAAAACTGCGACGAAGACGACGGTCAGCCCCAGCACCAGGGGATCCCAGCCGCCGAGCGCGCCGACGAGGGGGCGCAGGCGGTCGGCGAGCTCGGGCAGGGCGACGAAGGCAAGGCTCGCGAGGATGATCCCGGCCGGATGGCGCAGGCCGCCGAGAAAGGCGATGACGAGGAGTTCGAAGGAGAGCGGAAGGGCGAACTGTTCCGGACTGATGAAACCCAGCGTCTGCGCGTAGGCCGCCCCGCCCAGCCCGCCGCACAGGCCGGAGGCGACGAAGGCGAGTTGGCGCAGACCGCCCACGTCCAGGCCGAGCGCGAGTGCTGCCTCCGGCGCCTGGGCTAGCGCGCGCCAGGCGTGTCCGAGGGCGGCGCGATCGAGCCGGTACAGCAGCAGCACGGCAAGGCCGAGGCAGAGCGTGGAGAAAGCGAGCGCGACACTCGCCTCGTCGAAGGCGCTCAGGGCTGGCAGGGCGACGAAGCGGCCGGCGGTACCGCCGGTGAAGGCGACGGCGCGCATTGCCAGCACTTCGGCGATGACGGCGCAGGCCATGCTCGCGAGCGCGAGCGGCAGGCCCGAGAGGCGGCGCGCCGGCAGCGCCATGGCGGCTCCGGCGAGCGCCCCGGCCGCGGCGGCGGCCACGAGCGCGAGCGGCAGCGAGCGGGGGGCGAGGGCGGCCCAGGTGTAGGCGCCGGCGGCCATCGCTGCGCCTTGCCCGAGGCAGACCTGGCCGGCGCGCCCCTGCACCAGGGCGAGCCCTAGGGCGGCGGTGGCCATGGCGCCAGCAAGGGCGAGCAGATGGGCGAGATAGCGCGCCCCGCCGCTAGCCCCGAGCGCGCCCACGGCGAGCACGAGGAGGACGGCGAGCAGCCGGGTGCGCTGGCGAGGATCCAGGAGGAAACGGCTCATGGCGCCGCCACTCGTTCCCGCGGCAGGGCGAGCAAGGCGGCGATGAGCACGAGCTGCAGCAGCAGCTCCTTGCCGCCGGGGGGGAGTTGCCAGGCGGCGAGCGCTTCGAGCACGCCGAGCGCCACGCCCGCGGCGAGCACCGTGGGGCCCGGTTTCATGCCTCCCAGGACGGCGGCGGGGAAGGCGTTGAGCGCGAGGCTGCCGAGGTCGGGATGCACGAAGGTGATGGGGGCGGATGCAAGCCCCGCGGCCACGGCAAGCGCCGTGCCCACGCCCCAGGCTTGCCGCCGCAGCCGGGCGACGTCGATGCCGAGCCGTTCGGCGGTTACGGCATCCTCGGCGCTCGCGCGCACGCGCCGCCCCCAGGTGGTGCCACGCAGCAGCAGGGCAAAGGCCGCGGCCACGCCGGCGGCGGCGAGCATCACCGCCCATTGGCGCGCCGTCAGCCCCAGCCAGCGCCCCTCGCCCACCCAGTCGAAGCGATACCAGCCCTGCGTGGCGGCCGGCAGGCTCAGGAGCACGCCGCGCAGCGCGAGCGCCAGGCCGAAGGTGGCGAGCGTCGCCACCCAGGGCGCACGTGTGCGCACCGGTTCGAGGGCGAGGCGCGCCGCCAGCGTTCCGAAGACCTGACCGGCAGCGATCGCGCCGAGGGCGGCGAGTGCGAGCGGCGCCCCCAGCGCCGCGAGCCCCACCGCCACATAGGCACCGGCGGCCATCGCCTCGCCCTGCATGAAGGAGAGCACGCCGGTGGCGCGGTAGAGGAAGACGAGGGAGAGCGCCGTCAGGCCGTAGAGGCAGCCTTGGGCGGCGCCGCCGAGCACGACTTCCGGTGCGAGGCTCATGGCCGTCGGCGCGCGGCCTCGACCGCCCGGGCAAAGCGCCGCAGCCCCTCGGCGAGCCGCGAGCGCGGGCAGCCGAGATTCATGCGCACGAAACCGGGGGCGCCAAAGGCCGCGCCATCGGAAAGCCCCAGGCCATGCGCCTCGAAGTGCGCCGCCGCATCCTCGAGCCCCAGGCTGCGCACGTCGATCCACAAGAGATAGGTCGCCTCAGGTTCGGCCACCGGCAAATCCAGCGCCCGGACCGATTCCAGGGCAAGCGCCACGTTGCCACGCACGTACTCGAGGAGCGTCTCGCGCCAGGCCCAACCATCGCGATAGGCCGCCTCGGCGGCGACCAGTCCGAAGAGATTGGGCGAAGAGGGAATGCGCCCGCGTAGCGCCCGGCGGTAACGCGCACGCAGCCCCTCGTCCGGAATCACGGCGAAGGCGCATTGCAGCGCCGGAACGTTCCAGGTCTTGGAAGGGGCGAAAAGGGTGATCGTGCGCGCGGCCACCTCGGGGGCCAGCGTGGCGATGGGGCGGTGGCGCTGCTCGCGCGTGAGCACCAGCCCCGCGTGGATGTCATCGCTCACGAGGATCGCGTCGTGGGCGAGCGCGAGTTCCGCCAGCCAGGCCAATTCTTTGTCGTCCCACAGCCGCCCCGTGGGGTTGTGCGGGTGGCAAAGCAGTAAGGCACCGACGTCGCCCGGGGCGAAAGCCGCCACCATCGCCGCCTCGTCGTGTACCCAGCGCCCCTCGGCGCATACCAGATCGATCGCGCGCAGCCGTTTGCCGACGTTGGCCGGCGCGGCGAGGCAGGGGGGATAGACCGGAGTGTGCGTGACGATGGTCTCGCCCGGCGCGATGGCGCAGCCGAAGTGAAAGCCCGGGATCACCCCCGGCAGCCACACGAGCCAGGCGGGGTCGATCGTCCAGCCATGATCGCGCGCGATGCCGGCACACACCGCTTCCACGAGTGAAGGCCAAGGGTCGGTGTAGCCATAGACCGGGTGCGCCAGCCGGCGCGCCAGCGCTTCCTGGATCTCCGGCGCGACGGCAAAATCCATGTCGGCCACCCACATGGGAATGACGTCGCGCCCGGCGTAGCGCCCCCATTTCTCGCCGGGAATCGTTGAGCGGTCGGGGGGGGAGTCGAAGTCGTAGGTGGGGCTCATGCGGCGGGCTCCTTGCCTGGCGCCGCTCCGGAGGTCTCTTCGGACTGAGGCGGTTTGCCGCCGATGCGCGCGGTGATGTCGGCGACGGCGCGGCGCATGGCCTGAGCGAGCGGCCCTTCCCAGGAAGCGTCGAAACGGCTCTCCGGGCCGAGCATGGTGAGCGCCAGCGTCAGATGCCCGAAGGCGTCGAACACGGGGGCGGAGAAGGCATTGATGCCCGGGATCGGATGGCCGAGCACGCGCGCCATGCCGTGGCGGCGCACTTCTTCGAGCGTCTCGTTGACGAAGGACCGCGACAGACGCAAAGGCTCGCGCCCGCCCGAGAGGCGTTCAAGCTCGCGCTCGATGAGCGGGCGGGTGAGGCGCGCAGGAAGATAGGCGGCGAAGACGCGGCCGGTGGCGGTGGTGAGCAGCCCCATCACGGTGCCGGGGCGCATGTTCACGTGGATGGCGCGGGCCGATTCCTCGATGGCCACCACCGTGGCGCCGACGTTGCCCCACACGGCAATGGCCACGTTCTGTTCGGTCTCGTCGGCGAGGCGGGCGGAGACTTCCACGGCCGCACGCAGCGGATTGAGACCCTGCAAGGCGGTGAGCCCCAGGCGCAGGGCGAAGGGGCCCAGTTTGTAGCGACCGGTGAGCGGATCCTGCTCCACCAGGCCGAGTTTGCCGAAGCTCACCAGATAAGGGTGGGCCTTGGCCGGGGACATGCCGGCAGCTGCGGCCAGATCGCGCAGCATCATCGGCGCACCATGCGCTTCCAGTGCGGCGAGCAGCGCCCCGCCGACCTCGATCGACTGGATGCCGCGGCGCTCGCGCACGCCGTTCTCCGGCGCGAGGGGTTCGTTTCGTTCCATGCGGATCTCGTGTAGTCAAACGCGCTTCGGGCATCAATCATAGCCCGAAACGTTGGCATGATCGAAATTCACCATGAACGAATCGATTGACACATGATGAATCACGTGCCAAGATAAAACGCATCGACAGGAGGAGCGATCCATGAATGCCAAAGCCTTTGCCTCGGTGGCCGACCTCGAAGAGAAACCGGTTTCGTTCGAACGCCTCTCCGAACACGCCTGGGCCTACACCGCCGAAGGTGACCCCAACACCGGCGTGGTGATCGGCGACGACTCGGTGATGATCATCGATGCCACCGCCACCCCCGTGATGGCCAAATCGGTGATCGCCAAGGTGCGCGAGGTCACCGACAAGCCGATCAAATACGTTGTGCTCACGCACTACCATGCGGTGCGCGTGCTCGGCGCTTCCGGCTATCGCGACGAGGGACTGGAACACATCAGTGCGACGTGAGGTCGCGTAAGTGATTGTTCCACAAGGGAAACCTTGGAGGGAACCTGCCGTTCCTCCGGCAGTAACCTAGGGATGCGGGCGGGGCTGGCAACGGCCTCGTTCGAAGCCATCCTGACAATGTAGCCCACTCCCGTGAGGGATGAAACCGAAACCGTGAGGTGGAGGTGGAACTGCGAGTGTCACGCGGTGGGGCGCTAGGTTTGGAAGTAAGGCGAATCCAGATGAATCGGCGATAAACCTCGTCAACCAGAACAAGCCAAAGGCACTGTTAGGCTTGAGCCAAAAGGCAAGTGGGTGGTCTTAGGTCTTGATGTTACCTAAGCGAGGACGCAAGTCCCACCGGGGAAAAGCCGACGCCTAACCTTCCATTGTCACTTACGCGAAACACGGTAAACCCGTATCTCCGCCCGCAAGGGCAGGCCGACCGTAAGGAAAGCTGTTGGGGGTGCGGGCATGGGATGCCGGAAAAAGCGAATGCCGTCCTGTAATGGGGCGGATAGGGATTGAGGGGCGACCCAACATCATCCCGCCCGAAAGGGAGCAGACTTCCGGCTGGTCTCTCTTCGCAAGAGAGTATGTAGAACCTTCTGAACGGAGGAAAAGCAAATGACGACCATGCAAATGGTTGGTGCAGCCTCCGGCTGGGAGGATGTGAATTGGCACAATATCGATTGGGCCAAAGCACACCAAACAGTTAGGAGGCTGCAAACGCGTATTGCGAAGGCAGTCAGGGAAGGGCGCTGGGGCAAGGTGAAAGCCTTGCAATGGCTCCTGACCCACTCGTTTTATGGGCGAGCAATCGCCGTGAAACGAGTCACTGAAAACCAAGGCAAGAAGACACCGGGCGTGGACGGGGAAACCTGGGACACTCCGGAATCAAAGGCCAAGGCTGTAATGTCCCTCAAACGCAGAGGCTATCGGCCAATGCCGCTGAGGCGGGTATTCATCCCGAAAGCGAATGGGAAGAAGCGTCCTCTGGGAATCCCCGCGATGAAGGACAGGGCCATGCAGGCGCTATACCTACTGGCACTGGAACCAGTCGCGGAAACTCAGGCGGATCCAAACTCGTACGGGTTCAGACCCATGCGGGCAAGTCGAGACGCCGCGGAACAGTGCTTTATAGCACTGGCCAAACGCGACTCGGCCCAATGGGTGCTTGACGCTGACATCTCAGGATGCTTTGACAATATCAGTCACGACTGGTTGATCACCAACATCCCCATGGACAAGGTGATTCTCCAGAAGTGGCTGAAATCCGGCTTTGTCTGGCAAAACCAGTGGTTCCCAACGGAAGCGGGCACGCCGCAAGGCGGTATTATCTCGCCCACTGTGGCGAACATGACCTTGGACGGGATGGAAAGCAAGCTACGGGAACACTTCGGTGAACCTGGCAGCCAGAAATCCAAGAAATCCAAGGTCAACCTGGTACGATATGCAGACGACTTCGTGATCACTGGAGCCTCAAAAGAGATTCTGGATGAAGCGAAGGCGATAATCGAGGAATTCTTGAAGGAGCGGGGTCTGACCCTGTCCCCAGAGAAAACCAAGATTGTGCATATCGAAGAGGGTTTTGATTTCCTTGGGTGGAACATTCGCAAATACGGTGAGAAACTTCTCATCAAGCCTGCGAAAAAGAACGTGCAAGCGTTCTTGCGTAAGATCCGAGGAACAATCAAGGCCAACAAACAGGCAAGGCAGGAAGACCTGATAGAACGTCTGAACCCGGTCATCCGAGGATGGGCGAACTATCATGGTAATCAGGTGGCAAAAGAAACCTTCTCGAAGGTGGACAGTGTCGTCTGGAAACAGCTTTGGTCATGGGCATGCCGCAGACATCCAAACAAAGGTGCAAAGTGGGTCAAAGACCGATACTGGAGACAGGAAGCTTACGCAAGAAAGCAAATCGTCGAAGGGGAAGTCACGACCAAACACTACA
>NZ_JAAAUB010000049.1:0-319 GCF_012911495.1 Tepidiphilus baoligensis | reverse complement strand
GTAGCGCGCTACCGTGAGCAGATGCGCGCGGCGGGGCTGCGGCCTGTCCAGTTTTGGGTGCCAGATACCCGCTCACCCGAGTTCAGGGCGCAGCTACGCACGCAGTGCCAAAGCCTGAAGGGCGACGCGGCGGAAGCCGAGGTGTTGCGCTTCACTGAAGCGGCTGCATTGGACATCGAAGGGTGGGATTGATGCAGCGAGGCGATCTCGTAACGGTTTCATTGCCAGGTGACTACGGTAAACCACGGCCCGCCCTGATCGTCCAATCCGACTTGCTCTCCGAGCTGGAAAGCGTGGTGCTGTGCCCGGTGACGAGCAA
>NZ_JAAAUB010000048.1:0-337 GCF_012911495.1 Tepidiphilus baoligensis | reverse complement strand
TGAAGGATGCACGGGGTGAAGAGAAGGTGTTGAGGCTGGTAAAAGCCGCCGACACGCCGATCCGACGCCACGTCAAGATCAAGGCGGAAGCGAATCCCTACGACCCGAAATGGGACGCGTACTTCGATGAACGTCTTGCGTTCATGATGTACGCAGACCTTAAGGGAAGGAGGAAACTGCGGACGCTTTGGCTCATGCAGGAAGGGAACTGTCCGGAATGCGGAGAGAAAATTACGAAGGAAACCGGATGGAATATCCATCACGTCCTTCCGAAATCTCTCGGTGGAACGGACTCAATCTTTAACCTGCAACTCCTTCACCCGAACTGCCACAGACA
>NZ_JAAAUB010000047.1:0-339 GCF_012911495.1 Tepidiphilus baoligensis | reverse complement strand
TGTTGTCAACAAATAGAACTGTCCGGTTTCGTAGCACATAAACTGTCCGCTTTTCCGGGCCGGGGAGGGAAGGCGTGAAGGGCGTAGCCCGGAGCGCCTTCCCTCCCCGGCAGGCGCCGCGGCGGACCTACGCGACGACCTGTAGTTCGGGGGGTTGCAGCTGACCGTCCGCCGTGTAGCGCGCGAGCCTTCGCGGGCCATGGAAGATCGCCAACCGTCCGTCCAGGTAGCGATGCACCCGCACCTTGACCTTCACGTAGTGCATGCGATAACGATCCGGCGGGATTTGCAACTTCAGCCCCTCGAACGCGACACAATTGTCCTTGCCCACCACCCGCT
>NZ_JAAAUB010000046.1:0-440 GCF_012911495.1 Tepidiphilus baoligensis | reverse complement strand
TGTAGCGAACAAATAAACTGTCCGGACTTGTAGCACGAGGTTTGTCCGGTTTTCATTAGGTATGGAAGGAGGTGCCTAATGAGACGGACGCAGTTGCTACAGGAGGTACGGAAGATGCGGTTTGAGGAAGCGTACGAGGGCTGGCAGTCGGGTCGGCTGACGCAGGAAGAGGCGGCCAGGCTCCTGGGGGTGTGTGATCGGACATTTCGGCGCTACATCGCCCGCTACGAAGAGGAGGGGTTGGAGGGCTTGGTTGATCGGCGTCTGACGCAGGTCTCGCACCGCAAGGCGCCGGTCGATGAAGTGATGGCGCTGGTGGAGCGCTACCGTAGTCGGCATATGGGCTGGAACGTCAAGCACTTTCACGCCTGGTACCAGCGCGAGGGCGGCAAGCGCAGCTACACCTGGGTGAAGAACCGGTTGCAGGAGGCCGGGGTGGT
>NZ_JAAAUB010000045.1:0-458 GCF_012911495.1 Tepidiphilus baoligensis | reverse complement strand
TAGCCGTAGTAGCTCTTGCCGTGTTTCTTGGTCCAGGTGGCATCCAGGTCTTTTTGACGGCGTTTGGCCGGACTCCAGCCGCGGGGCATGGCACGTTGTTCCACGATCTCCCGTTCCTCGCGGCTCAAGTGCTGACGGGGCGCACGCACCAGCGTCGCATCCACGATCTGCCCGCCCCGGGCGATATAGCCCTTGCGTTCGATTTGGCGCTTTACCGCTTCGAACAGGGCTTGCGCCCCTGCAGCGCCGATGCGGTTCTCGAAGAGCCAGATCGTGGTGCGGTCCGGAACCGTGCGCGAGTGCTCCAGGCCGCAAAAGCGCTTGAAACTCATCCGATCGAGGAGCTGGAACTCCATCTGTTCGTCCGAGAGCCCATAGAGACGCTTCAACACCACGATGCGCACCATCGTCTCGATCGGATAGGGCGGCCGCCCGCCTTTGGGTTGATCCTTGAGCGG
>NZ_JAAAUB010000044.1:0-560 GCF_012911495.1 Tepidiphilus baoligensis | reverse complement strand
AAGGACAACCGCCGCACGCCGTGGAAAGACGTCGTCACGCGCGCCAAGTGCTCGCCCATCTGGCCGTGGATGCCGGGCGCGAGTGGTCTGGATACCCTCAAGACGGAGGCATTGAAACAAGGTCGTTGGCGTCTGGGGGAAGACGGCTACATCGAGAAGGGGCCCTTCCCCAAGGACAAGGCCACGGTCAATGTGTCTGTCGTCAACGTAAAGGTCGACTCGGGCGAGACGGTGTTGAGCCTGACGCCCCGCCATGCGGGCGACAGCCCGGTGGTCTACTGGTCGACCAAGCCGGATGTCTCCGACAAAGATCACAAGGTCGAGGACCTTGACAACTTCAGTACCACCGAGGGCACGCTGTACTTCTGGGTGAAGGACACCACCGGGCAACATGAAAGCGCTCCAGCCGTGCGTTGGCTGGCCGACCTGAAGATCCGTCACCAGGTCGAGCCGGCTGCCGACAAGCGCCGTGTGCGCCTCGAGGCCACTCCGCGGGCAGATCTATACTACACACTGGACGGGTCCAACCCTAAGGACGGCACGCGGTACGACGGCCCCTT
>NZ_JAAAUB010000043.1:0-902 GCF_012911495.1 Tepidiphilus baoligensis | reverse complement strand
CGGGTGACGAACTGGCCGGCGTTTTGCTGCAGATGGAACTGGCAACGCTGCCAGGGAACAGAAGGGAACACCGCTTTGCGGGCAGCTTTGAGGCCCGCATGATCATCCGCGATGATGAGCTTGATCCCGTGCAACCCTCTGGCCAGGAGGGATTCCAGGAAACGTCGCCAATTGATCTCGGCTTCCGACGTGGCCACCGTGCAACCGAGCACCCGCCGTTTGCCCGTCGCATCGACGCCGACGGCGATCAAGACGGCACAATCGACGATTCGCCCTTCCAGCCGCACTTTCTCGTAACGGGCATCCAGAAAGAGATAGGGCACTTCGCCCAGAGGACGCTCGCGCCAGGCCGCAAGCCCCTCGTCGAGCCTGGCGGCGGCACGGCTCACCTGGGCGGTGGAGAGCGAAATCTCCGGCCCCAGCAGGCGCTGCAGTACCTCGATCACCCGGCGGGTGGAGACCCCCTGGACGTACATCTCGGCCAGGGCCAGATGCACCGCCTGATCGGTGCGGGTGCCTTTTTCGAGGGCAGAAGGGTAGAAGTCGCCGCAACGCACCTGGGGCACCTGAAAGGTCAGCTCACCAAGGCGGGTGAGTACCGTCTTGGGTTTGTACCCGTTGGCGTAGTCACGCCGTCGCTCACTACGTTCATAGGGCGCCGCTCCAAGGAACTGGGATCGTTCGATCTTGGCGGCTTCATTGACGAGGATGCGCAGAGCCTCGCCGGCACCCTCCAGTCCGTGTTCGAGCAACACAGCATAAGCCATTTCCAAAGGATTGGTTTCGACACGCATCGCCATGATGGGCATACTCCTTTCTCGAAGTCATGGCGTCAGACCGAGCGCCGCGCACTTCCTGCCAGAGGCGCTAAACGGAATTTACAGAAAGGATGGTACACAACC
>NZ_JAAAUB010000042.1:0-912 GCF_012911495.1 Tepidiphilus baoligensis | reverse complement strand
ATGTTGGTCGAGGAAGGCGGATGCCTCCTGGATGGCGCCTGGAACCAGCGTCAGCGGTTTGTCTGGCGCATCGCCGCCGTCGGCGTAACCAGCGATCAGGTGTCCCTCGACCGTGCGCAGCACGTGGCGCAGGTTCTCGGCGTAGGGACCATAGGGGGCCTTGACGTACTTCAGGCGCAGCGGCTCTCCTGCCTCCTGCATGAAGTACATCAGCTTGTGCACCTCTAGCAAGGTCACAAAGGGGTCGAGCAGGCCACCGAGATAGCGGTGGATCAACTCAACTAGGGCCGCGCGACCAGCAGTCATGGTTGGTACTTCACGCACATGGGCCATCTTGTCCGTGGTGGGCGCACCAAAGGGCTCGAACACGAGCACGTGCACGTCCTCCAGTTGCTCCAACGCTCGCTCGATGCGTGGGCGCACTTCGCTCCAGTCCAAGCCCCCCAAGCCGCTGCCCAGCGGTGGGATGGCGATGGAGTGGATGCCCTTCTCACGAATGACCCGAGCCAGATCGACCAAGCCTGCTTCGATGTCCTCGATGCGGCTCTTGCCGCGCCAATGGCGCTTGGTCGGGAAGTTGATGATGAAGCGCGGCGGCGTGAGCTGCCCCGTCTCGAAGACAAACATGCGCCCCGGCTGCACGGCCTCGCGCTTGCAGGCAGCCTCGTAAGCCTTGAAGTTTTCAGGAAAGGCGTTCTTGAACTGCAAGGCAATGCCGCGCCCCATCACACCGACACAGTTGACGGTATTGACCAGCGCGTCTGCCTCGCTCTTGAGGATGTCGCCCGAGGTGAACTCGATCATGGCTGCGCTCCTCTCAAATTGCTCAGTAATACCAATCCGGGCGGATCTCGACCTTAGGTCGGTGGCCGTTTACCGGAAGGGCGTTCACAACGTGTTGGTAGATGGCGC
>NZ_JAAAUB010000041.1:0-1062 GCF_012911495.1 Tepidiphilus baoligensis | reverse complement strand
GAGCTTGTTGGAGCACCCGTGCGGTAGAGACATGAGCGTGGGCGATGCTACCCTCGACATAGCCTGTGGGTTTTCCGATCTTCGGCCCGCGCTTGCTCGTGGCCGCTTGCTTGGGAAGTATGTGCCGTGCCAGGCACAGCAGCCGCTCGGCCAGGGCCTGCGGGCTTTGCTCGGCCGCACTGGGCCAATGTTCGGCGGGCAGCGCAATGAGCATACCCTCGTAGCCGCTCTTGACGTGCTCAGCCAAGTGGTAGGCGGAAACCTCCAGTTCAGGCTGTTGTGGGCGGTGCGCCTGCTCCACTGCATGCTGCAATAGCAACAAAACGTTGTACGCCAACACAGCCACCGCGAAACCCAGCAGCGCCGCTCTCGGATGCCCCAGGCTCTTGATCTCACTGTGCAGCACCGATTCCAGGCGCTGGACTATGCGCTCGATGCGCGAGCGCTCGCTCTCATGCGCGTCCTCGCAGGCTACGATATCGCGCACCAGGCCCAGGTCCGGGTCGTAGACGACCAGGCTGTGCCCGGGCAGCGCCGCGCCGCGATGGCTGCGCAGCGGCTGCAAGCGTTTTTCGCTGGCCGGCAAGTGATTGCCGTCGACGATGCCTGCCAGCCTGGCAAGCTGGCAGAGGTATCGAGCTGCGCGGCCACGGGGGGCAGGCGCTGTGCGCTGCCGCGCACCAGCCCGCGCAGCACCGCCGGCTCGGTGCGTTTGAGCTTGTCGTAGAGTGCCGCCACCGACACCGGCAGGCTTTCGAGTTTGCGTGCCGCCGCATGCAGCGATGGGCGCAGCCCCAATGTGTGACCAGCGTCATCAGCTCCACGATGGTCGAGAACATCAGATCTCTGGGGTACTGGCGCTGGCGGTGCTCCTGGAATATCTCGTCGACCCACGTCGCAGGCATGGCCTGCTCCAGCGCCAACCGTGCCATCACACAAGCCGGCGCGTGCTGCTCGAACGGTCCGGACTTCCTGCCACATGCTGGCCTCACCACGCCTCAATAAAAGCCATAGCGTATCGCAATTTCCTCGATGGAGGAATAAAAAACCTTGAAAGGGGTG
>NZ_JAAAUB010000040.1:0-1180 GCF_012911495.1 Tepidiphilus baoligensis | reverse complement strand
TCTGGACACCACCGACCGTGTGTTCGGGGTCATCAATCGCTTCCGCGATCAGCCCGGCACGCGGTTCAAGGGCGTTCGCATCGAGATCGGCGAGGGCGAAAACACCGTGACCGTGCGCTTCCAAGAGCGCGAAGTCACGGCCGCCATGATCGAGGGCGTCGTCAACAGCCTTCGGGAGGTACTCAACGAGCCTGAAGCGTTGGTCAACATCGCCATCACCGAAGCCATCCAGTTCGACACGGGCTTTGCGCTCAAGGAGTTTGCAAAGATCGCCGGTGTTGAGCTCAAGCCCGGCGACGTGAGCCAGGAGGAATGACCATGGGGCGAGCCAAGGCCGCTGCAACCAGGACGCCCGCAGGGCGTGCGCAAGTCCAGCATACGCTGGGCTTCGGGGTGCCCGCGACCTCGGACCCGCATCACTTCAAGGTGCTCATCCCCAAGAGCAGCACGGGCAAGGTCCAGATCAGCGAATACCTCGGGCTGCAATCGGCCTCGACGGAGACCGCGGTGATCGACCGCGTCTTGCTCGACCGACCGCGCTGGACGGCCATCCGTGCCGAGGTGCAGCGGGCCTTCAACGCACGCCTCACCGTGCACGGTTTGAAGCCCAGTGCATGGAGAATTGGCGACAACCCCGTGGATCGCCTGCTTGGCAAGGAACTCTGTGTCCTAGCCTGGGCCGTCGAGCAAATGGACCCAGTCAAGATCCCCATCGCCGTGAGGAACTGGCTGGCGCTGCGGCCCGAGGAGCGCTGGTGGCTGTTCGGCATGACCGCCATGGCGACTGGCGGCGTCATGGACGCCGGCAAAGGGTGGCGCATCGCACTTCAGCATGCCTTGGGTGATATCGCGCAGAGCGAGTTGCTGGGTGTCCGAGTACGTCGCACCCACCTTGATCGTACTGATGACACCCAACCAATGCTCGAATTGTTCGGAGACAGTACCGCATGACGCACACTGTCCCCCCGCGGCCCAAGATCTACCACATCGCCCATGTGGATCGTCTGCCCTCCATCGTGGCCGACGGCTTCCTCTGGTGCGACGCGGAGGTCATTCGCCGTGCGCCGCAGGGCACGACCATCGGCATGAGCAGCATCAAGCAGCGGCGCTTGACTCTGTCACTGAACAGCCACCCCGACCTGCACGTGGGCGACTGTGTCCCGTTCTACTTCTGCCCGCG